>NZ_PJAP01001039.1:0-2551 GCF_002836795.1 Shewanella sp. 11B5
ACATCACTTTATTCAGGAATTGCAATTTTTGAGCTAGTGTCGTTCGAGATAAGCGGGGTTCATTTGGGTGCAAAAGTGACATCTACATAAACGATAAATATTGGGCAAAAAAAAACGGCTCACAAGAGCCGCAATCACAATAATGTGGTTGGAAAAAACTTACGGGTAGGAAGTATCCAAACAATCAGGTTCAACAACTAAGCATTGACTTATAAACCATTCTATTTGGATAAAAATCCCGTACGACCTGTAGGTGAGCCGCACGGGGTTACAACAGTCACAAAGTGACCAAACTTGTAAAACGGTTGGGACTAACGATTAAAACTGTTCTTCTTCAGTCGAGCCCGTTAGCGCTGTTACTGACGATTTACCGCCTTGAATACACGTAGTCACTTGGTCAAAGTAACCTGTGCCCACTTCTTGCTGGTGCGATACGAAGGTATAACCTTTCTTAGCAGCAGCAAATTCAAGCTCTTGTACTTTTTCAACATAATGCTTCATGCCTTCACCACGTGCGTAGTCATAGGCTAAATCGAACATGTTGTACCACATGTTATGAATGCCCGCTAACGTGATGAACTGGTACTTGTAGCCCATGTTAGACAACTCTTGCTGGAACTTAGCAATCGTAGCGTCATCCAAGTTCTTCTTCCAGTTGAACGAAGGTGAACAGTTATAAGCAAGTAGTTGATCTGGATACTGTGCATGAATGGCATCAGCAAATTTCTTCGCTTCTTCAAGACAAGGTTTAGCTGTTTCACACCAAATTAAATCAGCATAAGGAGCATAAGCAAGACCACGTGAAATAGCTTGGTCTAAACCAGCTCTAACGCGGTAGAAACCTTCGTTAGTACGTTCACCAGTAACAAACTCACGGTCATATTCATCACAATCTGAAGTCATCAAATCAGCAGCATTAGCATCTGTACGTGCAATAACCAAGGTATCAACACCACTGACATCTGCCGCTAAACGTGCAGCAACTAACTTTTGCACCGCTTCTTGAGTTGGTACGAGGACTTTACCGCCCATGTGACCACACTTCTTAACAGACGCTAATTGGTCTTCAAAGTGAACACCTGCAGCACCAGCATCAATCATCGACTTCATTAGTTCAAATGCATTCAATACACCACCAAAACCGGCTTCTGCATCAGCAACGATAGGTAGGAAATAGTCAGTGTAATTGTCATCACCAGGATTTACTTCTTTGCCCCATTGAATCTGGTCAGCACGGCGAAATGAGTTATTAATACGGCTCACAACTGCAGGTACTGAGTTTGCTGGGTAAAGTGATTGGTCTGGATACATTGTGCCCGCTAAGTTAGCGTCAGCAGCTACCTGCCAGCCTGATAAGTAAATCGCTTCTATTCCCGCTTTTGCTTGCTGTACAGCTTGACCACCAGTAAGTGCGCCCAGTGAGTTTACGTAGCCTTTTTTAGCGCCGCCGTTAACCAGTTCCCACAATTTTGCAGCACCCATTTTAGCAATGGTATTTTCTGGCACAACAGAGCCACGTAATGCGACAACTTCTTCAGCAGTAAAAGGACGCTTAACCGATTTCCAACGTGGATTTTCAGCCCAATCTTTCTTAATTGCATCAACCTGTTGCTGACGAGTTAGTTGTGTAGTCATAGTGTCGCCCCTTCCTGTATGAGGGTGGCAAAGTGAATCATTCAACTTTGCCTAATTCAGTAGTGTTGTAATTAATATCGTTATCCGACATTACGCCGTTAACAGTTCATATCCTGGTAATGTTAAGAAATCGACTAGCTCATCAGAGGTAGTAATTTGTTCAAATAATTCTGCCGCTTTGGCGAACTCACCTGCATTAAAACGCTCCGCGCCAAGTTCCTTTTTCACGTTGGCCGTTTCCTCTTTCAACATGTCTTTAAACAATGCTTTAGTGACCAGTTTGCCATTGGATAAACTTTTACCATGCTGGATCCATTGCCAAATAGAAGTACGCGATATTTCTGCTGTGGCAGCATCTTCCATCAAACCGTAAATCGGTACGCAACCATTGCCCTGGATCCACGCTTCGATGTACTGCAACGCAATACGAATGTTCAACCGCATACCCGCTTCAGTTCGCTCGCCTTGACAAGGCTCGAGTAATTCGCTGGCTAAAATGGGTGCATCGACATCACGAGTAATGTGTAATTGATTGGTTCTATCGCCACCGATGTAATCATTGAAAATTTTCATCGCTGTGTCGGCTAAACCCGGATGAGCAACCCAAGTACCATCATGACCATTGCGAGCTTCTAACTCCTTATCGCCACGTACTTTTTGTAATACCAGTTCGTTAGTTGCTTCATCTTTGGCAGGAATAAATGCTGCCATTCCGCCCATGGCTAATGCGCCACGTTTATGGCAAGTTTTAATCAATAAGCGTGAATAGGCACTTAAAAATTTAGTATCCATAGTTACCGCTTGACGGTCGGGTAGCACACGATCAGGATAGTTCTTTAAGGTTTTGATGTAGCTGAAGATATAATCCCAACGGCCACAATTCAGCGCGACAATGTTTGAACGAAGTTCATAAAGA
>NZ_PJAP01001040.1:0-2538 GCF_002836795.1 Shewanella sp. 11B5
ATATTAAAAAGTTGAGAGAGTTTCAAAGTAGAGCTAAACGTTGGCCTAAAGAATCCGATCCTTTTAAGCCTGTTCCAGAAGGATTTGAAATTTCTATTTCTCGAAAAGTATTACCTCCAAGATAAGAGATTTTATATGACATGTTTTGAAACAGGGTTTGCAGTATTGCTTGATATTAAAACGTGGGAGAGCTGGACACCTATTTTAAGCTTGCTTGTTGCCATTGGTGCCCTTGGTACTGCTTATTATCAAGTTCAAATTGGACGAAGTGCTACAGCTACGGCACAAGCCCATAATATATACCAACAATATTTAGTTTTGTGTATGGAAAATACCGATTTAGCTAGTGGTCAATACCGCCCCATATCAAGTACTGATGAACGATATGCACGGTACACTTGGTTTTTCTCAAATATGTTATTTGCATTTGAGCAAATACTGGAATCGAAACCGACTGATGACAAGTGGAAATCAACTATAAAATCACAGCTAGAAAAGCATAAATATCATATACAAAAATCAACAACGGCAAACAGCACACATTGGTTTAAAGACTTAGATGCCCTAATTAAAGATGTTAGAGATTATTAACATTAGAACTTAGCTGTTCTTGCCATTATCTTTAAAGTTAAGAGAGCAGGTGTCCAGCCACTGCTTAACCACCATAACGGCAATGATTGGTTTAGGCTAAAACCTGACATTGTGGTTTATGATAAATCAAAAGTGGTTACTGTGATGGATACCAAGTGGAAGTTGCTTGATGCTTCACTTAATACACAAAGCATAAGTACAACTTAAGTCAGTCAGATTTGTACCAGTTATTTGCTTATGGTGAAAAGTACCTTAAAGGCCAGGGTGATCTGTACTTGATTTATCCTAAGCATATTGGCTTTATTGAACCTCTGGCAAACTTCGAATTTAACCCGGGTTAAGGCTGAATGTAGTGCCTTATGATCTTGAAACTGATGAGTGTCCATTAGTGAGTCTTAAAGAGCCGCTGAGTGTAGTTGTATGAATCATATTGTTGAAAATAATCTCGCTGGGGTTCGGAGTGACAGTACCGAAAACTTAAATCTATGGATTCTGTCTTTGGGAACTACGAGAGTTTTGAGAAATTTCAACATGACCATTTCAAACGAACAGTTATGACTAATCACAGAACCAGAGTAACGCTTACTAAAACACACTGACAATCAAACCAAAAACATACCACAGGATTTGAAAAAGTCAGGTGGAATAAACTGACAACAAAAAGCGCTCTTAATAGAATATTGCACCAAAGTTGTGCGCTGAAATCGTTTATTTAAATATAACCATCTGATTCTAAATACTAAAAGGCCAGATCCACGAAGTGAGACAAAACTCATTTGGTATGAGAAACCACACACAGGCGGCAAGTCAGGTAGATTACACAAATACTCTATTTAACATAATATACATTGTGCGCATACGTGTGTACACATCAATAGTTATGTTCAATACTAAGTCTTTGTAGGCATTGATTGTGCATTAACAGCCTAATGTCGCTTAATGTGCTTTTTATCATCGTGCTGAGATTGCATGCTTTAACTATTTACGGCTAGTGCCTACCAATTATTTAATCTCAGCAAGATGATTTAACGGTTTGTTGAATGCGCTTTGATGTCGTTCAGTTTGTGTGGTGTGTAAATACTGTGATGTTGTGTCGATGCTCTCATGACCGGCATCGGCCTGGACATGTGACAATGGTCGACGGTTGATATTGATGTCATGCGTGATCCCAGTATGACGAATATTATGCGCACTGAGTTTTCGCATAAGTTGGCTGTCGTGTTCAAAACCATCTTTAGCAGCATTGTCTGCA
Organism: Shewanella sp. 11B5; assembly: GCF_002836795.1. Classification (NCBI taxonomy): domain Bacteria; kingdom Pseudomonadati; phylum Pseudomonadota; class Gammaproteobacteria; order Alteromonadales; family Shewanellaceae; genus Shewanella; species Shewanella sp. 11B5. The sequence continues at coordinate 1,844 of NZ_PJAP01001040.1, forward strand.
GCTAAGTTAATCAGTTTGTCTATTTCGTCACGTATGTGCCGAATACCAAGATTGGCGTTGATGATTCCAGATTCACGTCCATGGGCTGCTGCTTTGTGACGGACAAATATAGGATGTTGATCGTTGATGTTGGGTAAATCACTGAGACGCAGATAACGTCGATAATCAACTAGTCCAGCCAGCAATGCTTTTGATATGGCAATATTACGTGCTTTGCCGCTTTTAGAAAATGGCACGTGAAAATACCAGACACCAGAATGTGGATCTTGTCTAAACTGGCTCATGATGGGCGCGTAACCTGCACGTGCACTGATCTCGGAGATTCGTAAGTAACAGCTATATAATAGTGTAATGAGGAATAAACTGCGTTGATGCTGCTCTGGTTGAGTGTCTGCAAGCTGGCTTACGGTGCTTATAACATAAGACCATTGTAACTCTGTAAAGGCATGATGGTTGTTGTCTTCGTCGATGGTAAATTTACGTTTAATAGCAAAACGACTGTGTTTTAACCATAACTGAGCTGGGTTTCGCTCGGTGTATTCTTCGCTAATTAAATAGCCATAAAATGAGGATAATATTGCTATTTTAGTCTTCAATGCATTATCACTCAGTTGATATGGTAGGCATTTCCCGAGGTGTTTTTTACCGATAAATGGCCGCCATTGTGGGTTTGGTGAACGCTCCCCAGTGGCTTT
>NZ_PJAP01001041.1:0-2535 GCF_002836795.1 Shewanella sp. 11B5
GTACGCGCCTTTAATGGTGTCGGTGGTTCACCTTTGTTCATTGAAAAAGCTGATGGCGCTTATATTTTTGATGCCGATGGTAAAAAGTACATCGATTATGTAGGTTCATGGGGACCGATGATTTTAGGCCATAACCACCCTAAAATTCGCCAAGCGGTATTAGACGCGGTTGATAATGGCTTGTCATTTGGTGCGCCGACTGAACTTGAAGTGAAAATGGCTGAAAAAGTCATTTCGATGGTGCCATCAATAGAACAAGTTCGTATGGTCAGTTCAGGCACTGAAGCCACCATGAGTGCAATTCGTTTAGCCCGTGGTTTTACTAACCGTGACAACATTTTAAAATTTGAAGGCTGCTACCATGGTCATGCTGACTGCTTATTAGTAAAAGCAGGTTCTGGTGCATTAACGTTAGGACAACCAAGCTCTCCTGGCATTCCTGAAGATTTTGCTAAACACACCTTAACTGCAACCTATAACGACCTTGATTCTGTCCGCGCTATATTTGAACAGAATCCTGAAAGTATCGCTTGTATCATCCTTGAGCCTGTTGCCGGCAACATGAACTGTATTCCACCAGTGGAAGGGTTTTTACAAGGTTTACGTACAATTTGTGATGAATTCGGTGCGTTACTGATTATTGATGAAGTGATGACCGGCTTCCGTGTATCTATGAGCGGCGCACAAGGTCACTACGGTGTAACGCCAGACTTAACCACACTAGGTAAAGTGATTGGCGGCGGCATGCCTGTGGGCGCATTTGGTGGCCGTAAAGATGTTATGCAATTTATCGCACCGACAGGCCCTGTCTATCAAGCGGGTACGTTATCTGGTAATCCTATTGCGATGTCGGCAGGCTTAGCGCAAATGGATGCATTGTGTGAACCCGGTTTATATGAAGCACTAGCTGACAAAACAAAGCGGGTTGCAGAAGGCTTTAAAGCCGCAGCAGACAAACATGGTATTCCATTAAATATTACTTATGTGGGTGGCATGTTTGGTTTCTTCTTTACTGAAGATAACACGCCAATGACCTCGTTTGCCCAAGTCACAAAATGCAACATGGAGCATTTCCGTCATTTCTACCATGCCATGTTAGATGAAGGTATTTATTTAGCGCCAAGTGCTTATGAAGCAGGCTTCATGTCTATGGCTCATGGTGATGCTGAAATTGAATATACTTTAGCTGCTGTTGATCGCATTTTTGCGGCAATGAAATAAAGCAACTTCATCGCTTAACCTCATTTTAGGTTAAGCAAACTGTTGGTAACAAAAATAGGATAAATAACTAAGTTGTTTATCCTATTTTTATTTGTGTTATTGGGTCAGTTATGTCATTTACGTCGCTAGGGTTACCGCCATTATTATTAGATGCGGTTAATCAATCTGGGTATCAAACTGCTACTCCTGTCCAACAAGCTGTGATCCCACTAGCGCTAGATGGCCGAGATGTGTTGGCCAGTGCCGAAACCGGTACCGGAAAAACAGCTGCTTTTGCGTTACCTTTACTAAGCCATTTGATGAATCAAGATCATTCAGACTTATTGCCAGCAAATCGTTTACGCGCATTAATTATGACTCCGACTCGTGAGTTAGCGATTCAGATTGAGCAAAATTTAGTTAAGTACAGCCAGTTTATCAATCTGACCAGCTTAGCCGTTTATGGTGGCGCGAGTATCAATCCTCAGCGTAAGGCATTAGAGCAAGGCATAGATATTTTAGTGGCAACGCCAGGACGATTGTTTGACATTATTGGCCAGCATGAATTGGATTTATCTTTTGTTACCCACCTAGTGATTGATGAGGCTGATCGCATGCTTGATCTTGGTTTTGTTAAAGATATTGAAAAAGTGAAGCGTTTAATCGCCAGACAACACCAAACTATGATGTTTTCTGCTACTTTTTCTGAAGACGTTAAAACCCTTGCCGCTAAAATGCTAAACAACCCTGAATACGTTCATGTTGAAACCCAAACTACAGCCGCTAATGTTGTCCAGCAAGTGTACCAAGTGGATACCCGCCGTAAAGCCGAACTGTTATCTGAATTAATTGGTAAGCATAACTGGCAGCAAGTTATGGTATTCACCAGCCGCAAAGAAACAGCAGATCATTTATACCGTGAATTAAGCTTAGACGGCATTAAGTCATCGGTATTTCACGGTGATAAAAGCCAAGGGGCTCGAAATCGTGCGTTGGAAGAGTTTAAAACCGGTCAATTACGCGTGTTAATCGCTACCGATTTGGCCGCTCGAGGGCTTGATATCCAAGCTCTGCCAAGAGTCATTAACTTTGAATTACCTGAAGAGTGCGAAGATTACATTCACAGGATCGGGCGTACTGGTCGTGCTGGATTAGGCGGTGAAGCGATTTCTCTGGTGAGTCCACAAGAGCTAGAGTTGCTTGGCGCGATTGAACAACTTATTGAACAATCATTGCCGATATTGGTGCCGACAGGATACGAGGAAGGGGCGCCATTACCTGCTCGATATCGCGATGTTGCGGCAGAGAAACCGAAAAAGGTACTTAAGTACAAAC
>NZ_PJAP01001042.1:0-2533 GCF_002836795.1 Shewanella sp. 11B5
ACGCCTATGGTTATCGATTCGACTTGGCTACCAAGCAGTGGCTCGCACCGCAGACACTATCGCAGCCAAGCATGGATCACCGTGGGTTAGTGTGTTGGCAAGGTAGCTTATTAAGAGTCGGCGGTATGCTACAGCAACAAAAAGTCAGTTCAAAAGTACTGCTAAGCACTTTGGCGCAAGGCGAGTCTTGTACTCAATAACGTATCAATTTTCGATTAATGTGTGAGTTAGCTAACAGATTAGTGGTGAATAAATTGAGCATTGTTAAAGATGCACATAAAATACATGTAAATTATGTGCACCTTTGGAATTGCCATGTTAACCGAACAAGCAGCACCCGCATTACAGCACTTATCATTAATTGATTTGATAGATCATATTGAAGCGACTCATCATCAATACATTCGTGAAACCGCCCCATTATTAGTGGAATACACAGATAAAATGGTTCGCGCACATGGTGATGATCACAGCGAAATAAAGCCTCTGGCGCATGCGGTTAATGAGTTAATTGCCGAATTAATGCCGCACTTAATGAAAGAAGAACGCATTTTATTTCCGGCGATTAAATCGCTCAGCTTAGGCAAAACCGTTGATGGATGCTTTGGTCATATTAGTAACCCTATCAACATGATGTTGCATGAACACGATAACGCAGACCACATGTTGCAAACCATTCGAAACTTAACCAATAACTACACACCACCTGCAGGTGTCTGCCATACATGGCAAACATGTTATCGCACCTTGGCTGAATTTGATGCCGACTTGCAAACTCATATAGAGATTGAGAACACTTTATTATTCCCAAAAGCTTTAGCACTATAATCCTCCTTGGTTCCCCATTTTGAAGCAACTTCGAGATCATCCTTACGGATTTGCTTCCTTTTTTTTACGAAACTTCATACAGTACATAATGAGTTTCACGTACCTCAATATGGAGTCTAAATGTCGCCTCATCATTACCCAACCTTTGCCCTAGATGACATTGCAAATTTACATGAATCTGCCCAAGTTGAATTTAAGTTAGCAGGTGGAAGAGATGGTAATGGAATGTTGCCCGAAGGTATGTGGGAAAGCTACAGCGCTTTTGCCAACACCTTAGGCGGGGAAATTATTTTAGGGGTAAAAGAGCAGCAAGGTGACTTTACGATTGAGGGAATTATTAATCCGATACCAATGCTCACTGAAATTTGGGCAATTTTACATGACCCCAAAAAAATCAGTCACAATATTTTAGCGTCTACCGACGTACAAATTATCGAAATTATGACTAAAAAACTGATTCGTATCCATGTGCCCTGCGTGGATGTAAAACTCAGGCCCATCTATGTTGGCACCGATCCTTACAGTGGTACCTATTTTCGAGTGGGCGATGCCGATATGCATGCGAGCCGTGAGCAAGTTGAACAAATGAGCTTAAAAGCCGGTATCGATTTGAAGCTAAAGCAACTGAAGCAGTAAATCCAATTGGTTAATCTCGATATGCGGTAATACCGGTTGCGCCTTTTTATGCCGTTGCTGCATACATGGGTTCAGCCACGCACTTTGACAACCCGCCATTTTAGCTCCAGCGATATCAGACAACGGATGATCGCCCACATGCAATAACGCCGACGGCTTAATATCTAATTGACGACAAGCAAGGCTAAACATGTCGGCGGCAGGTTTCATTTTAACCCCATGACCAGGATGTAGCACAAATTGCATCACTTTATCTAACCCGATGCGCTGGGTGTCAACATTACCATTAGTAATACCAATAAGTTGGTAACGTTGGCTTAAACGTTCTAGTAACTCCAGCACGCTCTCATCAACAGTAAAATTACTACGATGATGATGAAAACATGTCATGCCATCTTGTGCACCTTGGCTGGCTTCTGTCTCACTATAACCAAAGTGTAATAAACCTTGATGTAACATGGCGTAGCGAGCTGCACTGGTATCATGAGCTAACTCTGGATGTAGTTTGAACAGTGCATGTTTGAGTTGCTGCCATTGAGCAGCGTCCCATGTTGTGGTGGCAGGATAGATTTGATTTATTAACGAGAACAGCTGCTCACTGGCATGTATTACATAAGGAAGATTATTGTAGAGTGTATCGTCTAAATCAAAACTAATCGCGCTAAAAGGTTGTAGGCGCTGATATTGGATCATCGAAGCTTTAGGCAATTGCAATGTCATTATTTCCCCCTGTCTTTTTTCGCTCTTGGATGCGCGTTATCGTACACTTTGGCAAGGTGTTGAAAGTCTAAACTGGTGTAAATTTGTGTGGTCGATAAGTTCGCATGACCGAGTAACTCTTGTACTGCACGTAAATCTTGGCTTGATTCAAGCATATGAGTTGCAAACGAATGACGCAACTTATGTGGGTGAACTTTTACCGCCATGGCTTGCTCTTGTCCCCACTTAGCCATACGCGCTTGAATACTACGATGAGACAATCGCTTGCCTTGGCTGCTAACAAATAACGCATCCCCAGCTTCTACACAAGGTAACTGGTCACGGCAATTCAACCACGTTTTTATCGCGG
>NZ_PJAP01001043.1:0-2529 GCF_002836795.1 Shewanella sp. 11B5
GAAAGGATAAATAATATTTCAGAGCTTGGCGCTGTTATATAATTGCAGGAGTTTCCAACAACACAGTTTTCAGGGATAATACAAAAAATAAGTCTTCTTTCCTGTTTCATATATGAACATTGCCTTCCAATTATTCTTTGTTTTTTGTAAGCGCTACCTTTTGGTTTTAAGGATAACTGCTTATTAAATTCATTTATGTCTGCAAAGAGAACTCTAGTTGAATCAATATCAATTTCTGAATAGCGACCTATGTTCTCACCTCTTATAATTCTTATTGGTGATGGGGTTGATGACATTACGGACTTATTTATGCTTTGGTCTAGTTCTCCACGTAAATTTGAAACACTCTCAATTTCTGAAAGTTTTACAAGTTTTTGTAGTTTTATATAAAGTTGTATTTCTTCACCGTTAATTCTAGGTATAGGGTAGCCAAAATTCTTTAATGAAGTTAGGCTCTTTGTTATAATTTTTTTACTTCTGACATTGTCATTTAATACTTGTATTTCATCGCAACTGGAATTAGGTATGATATTGATTATTGCAAGAGGCTGATTAACTGTCTCAAATCCTGTATTTGCTTCGCTTATAAAATGGATTTTATGTAAGCTTTTTTTAATAATTAACTCTTCTCTAAAGGATGACTGGGCTTTACTGTTAAGCCAACCGCAAGGGCCTAAGTAAACAAGAACTTCATCTTTAGGTACTTCATTTGTGCACAGTTCAAGAAATACACTTGACCACTCCGTCACTTTGCATTTAGAGCCTAATATACGGGTGATATTATCTATGCTTAACTTGTTTATCTCTTTTTTCTTAATTATATGATGATCTAGGTAGTCGAGCATTGTTTCTTTATTTGTTGTTATGCTTCTTTCAACTTTTAGTTTCCCATAAGGAGGGTTTATTATAATGCTACCTAGTGGTAGCTTCTTAGAGGACATATCTTTTTTCTTACCAAAGAAATCTAATGAATTAGATTCTATTATTTCAATTTCTACATTTAGGCCTAATGATTCGTTTAACTTTTTTAAACCTTCCCTACATATATTTGCTGCAAGGGGATCAATCTCAATACCAATTATTTTTATTAATTTTTTATTATTTATCTTTGCTTGCTCTAAGCAGGCGGCTAATAAGTTTCCTGTCCCGCAACATGGGTCAATAATAATTTTACTTTTACTTGCTTCAAGTACATCTAAAGCCATTTCTCTAGCAATTTTTATTGGGGTATAGAATATTCCATATTCCTTTGACACAGCAAGATTATTTTTTACATTTGTCTTTGTTGTGTCAGAAAGTAGTTTAAAATACCCTTGTTCAATTATTTTGGAAACATAAAAATAACTTTCTAAAGAGTTAATTTCCCTGAGGTGTTTCTTGACTAATTTTTTTGTTATGAATACGCTAAATGCAAATGCTTTGATAGAATTAATTGACAGCGCACTAGAGTTTAAAAAATCTTCAAAAAGAGTACCTTGAATAATCTTTTTCATCTTTTCTTCGGTATCGAAAAGGATATTGAAATTTTCAAATTCTTCTTTGATCAAGTTAGATCTAGTTGATGATGCTTTTTTGTTCAATTTTATGCTCGTTATTGCGTTTAAAGGACTGTATAATTATACAGTTATTTGTGCGTTCTAGAATAAAATTTTTTGATAGAAATTCTTATTCTAGAACTTTATGCTTTGTTTACAATCGTTATGGCCTTTCTTCTTATCACCTTTATACTCACTTTATTATGCTATCAGTGACTTATAGTCCATTGTTTGACCTTTATAAATCAGCGAAAATCGGCCTCAATAATTAATTTAGACATAAAATCGTAAAACTCAAATATGTAACTGCTTTAATGTTCAAAAAGATAAGAAATGAAGCTGATTTTAGTCAAGAGCAATTGGCTAGGAAGTCTAGCATTGATCGCACTTACATTTCAGGAGTAAAGCGCTGTTCGCAATATCACCCTTGATTCACTTGATGGGCTCATTGTGCATTAGGTGTGACGTCAGAAGAGTTTGTTTGTAGATTGCATATAGAGTTGAGAAATCAGAGGTCCAGCCAATCAGTTTGATTTGCTCTCATAGTTATCTGCTGCCTTACGAGCCGCATCAATTGCCATCTTAATATCAAACTCTAAGCCTGAGTCTAGGCATTCATCATTCTTGCTTATAGACCAGCTAAAACCTTCGTTGTGTTGGTCTGGATTGGGTTCAACATATATTTCATAACCTTTATATTCATCCTCAAAAGGTAGAGATGTGCTTGAGTCATTATCCATGATGTCATCCTTAGGGTTTAGTGTGCAGAGGCTAATTTGTTTAAGTATGCCATTAGTTTCGTAGGGCTTTCTGTTGTAAACACTACTTCGCTATCTTCACCTGTGTTAATTTCTGGTTCACTATCGGTGCCTTCGTTTATAGCCGTCATCACAACATAACGTTCCTCTGATTGCTCGCGGTCATCAGGAGTTTCATAGTCTACCCACAGGACAAGGTACTGAATACCCACTTTAAAGAAAAAGCTAGGACTCAT
>NZ_PJAP01001044.1:0-2524 GCF_002836795.1 Shewanella sp. 11B5
AGCCCACAAGCGCAAGCACACAAACAGCAAGCTAATGTATGGGGCGACACCAGCGTGCTGGCACTATCAAAGCTAACTGCCGAACAGCAAGCTTGGTTTGCCCCGCCCAAACAGTCACATCCCAGTGCCACTATTGCTAACCAAGCAATCAGCCCAGCGTTGAGCGAACCCGATCCAAGTTGGAGTAAGGTTATTACAGCGCTTTGGTTACAACGCTATGGAGTGATGCAATGAGCACTATAGCCAAGCTGTTCAATCCAATTGTTCGCTTCAGCCCATTTATGATGATGGCTTTGTTACTGATCCCAGTATTGGGTGGGTTAATTGGCGTTATTCTACCTGCATTTGGTTGGATCCCAGCACTCGATCAAACTCATTTTAGCTTGAATGGTTTTAATCAATTATGGCAAACGCCTGGCATTGGCCACATGGCGCTATTGAGCATCACCACCAGCTTGGTGAGCACCTTATTGGCCTTTTTAATCACTATATTGATCTTAGCGAGTTACTTTACCAGTCCGTGGCTGGGTTATATTCAACGGCTTTTAGGGCCCATTCTGGTTATCCCCCATGCTGCTGCAGCCATTGCGATTGGATTTCTAATTACTCCGTCTGGTATGTTGTCTCGCTTAGTCTCGCCTTGGTTCAGTGGTTGGGATGCGCCACCTGATTGGCTATACCCACACGATGCGATGGGGCTGAGTATTATTCTTGGACTGACCTTAAAAGAACTGCCTTTTTTATTACTGATGGCGTTGGGCGTATTAGCACAACCCGACCTTGGGCAAACATTACGGGCGCAGCATAAAGTGGCATTAAGCTTAGGTTATTGCCCAATGACGGCATTTTTCAAAGTGGTGTTACCCAGCTTATATCCCCATTTACGCTTACCAATATTAGCTGTATTGGCCTACGCCAGTGCCAGTGTAGAAATCCCCTTAATTTTAGGCCCTAATAATCCACCTACATTGGCTGTGGCAATTATGCAGTGGTTTCATGACGTCGATTTAAGCCTACGCATTAAAGCGTCAGCGGGAGCAATATTACAAATTCAACTGACGTTATTCGTATTAGCCTGCTGGTGGTTACTCGAACGCTTAGTGAGTCAATTCGCTAAACCGATGTTAACCAATGGCGAGCGCGAATACGGCGGTGCCATCATCCAAAAAATTACCCATGTGATCACAGCCTTGATGTTAACTATTATAGGATTAGCATTAATGGGGATGGTGTTGTGGTCTTTTGCTGGTTTCTGGCATTTTCCTGATGACCTACCACAACAATTTGTGATATTGCATTGGCAAATGGCATTGCAACAAATGCACACACCACTTATCGATACGGTACTGATTGCCCTCTGCGCCACCACTGTGGCGATAACCTTAACCTTACTCACCTTAGAAGCGGAGCAGCACAGTGGAAAATCGCTATCGCTGCTGGGCAGTGTATTAATTTATCTGCCTTTGCTTATTCCAAGCATCGCGTTTTTATTTGGTTTGGTGTGGTTACTTGAGCAAGTCAACAGCCAACATACTTTTATCAATGTGGTACTGGCCCATGTGTTGTTTGTATTGCCTTATGTGTTTTTATCGCTGGCCAGTAGCTATCGACGTGTAGACCCACGCTTTAGTATTGTTGCAGCCAGTCTTGGTGCCACTAAAGCTAAAATCTTTTTCAGGATTAAACTGCCCATGTTAATTGGACCGATATTCATCGCTTGCGCACTCGGTTTAGCCATTAGCTTTAGTCAATACTTACCAACCTTACTCACTGGTGGTGGACGCATCAATACCATTACCACTGAAGCTGTTTCGCTAGCCAATGGAGGAAGCCGTAGGATCAGTGCCGTATATGCGTTAATGCAAATGATCCTCCCCGCTTTAGGTTTTTTACTGGCTTGGCTATTGCCAAAAATGTTAGTCAAACACCACCAACAAGGATAATAATGCAAACATTCGCGAGTACAGCCAACGGCTCAAATACAACCTCAACATCAGAACTCACCATTGATGGGTTGATTTTGAGTCGCCAGCAACAACACTTACTATCATTAAGTGCGACGATTCGTGGCGGTGAAATCTTAACCATTATGGGGCCGTCTGGCAGCGGAAAATCAACGTTATTAAATTGGTTAACGGGCATGTTGCCAGCGGGATTTAGTGCTGAAGGTCAATTGCATTTAAACGGCCAAAATATCACCACAACGGCCAGTCATTTGCGCCACATAGGTTTGCTCTATCAAGACCCATTATTATTTCCGCATTTATCTGTGGCTGGCAACATCGGCTTTGCCATGCCGCCAAGCCCCAAAGTACAGCGACAAGCGGCTATTAGTGAAGCATTAACCCAAGTGGGTCTTGGCGGATTAGAGCAACGTAACCCACAAAGTTTATCGGGCGGTCAGCAAGCTAGGGTGGCATTGCTGCGGGTATTGCTTAGTCAACCTAAAGCCATATTACTAGACGAGCCGTTTAGTAAGCTGGACAGTCAGTTACGCCAAGAAACCAGACAACTCGTTTTTGAT
>NZ_PJAP01001045.1:0-2524 GCF_002836795.1 Shewanella sp. 11B5
TGAGTGAATGACACAGGAAAACACCCAAATCACATTAGCCAGTATTCATCGCAGTATGTTGTTAGTGGCACTGATCGATTTTCCTGGCACGATATTATTTGGTCTTGGGCTCTACGGTATCCTTGTAGGGTTTGACCAAGATTTCTTGCCTATGTTAGCCAACCCTTTGATCATTATTATTATGTTGATTATCGGTGCGATTATTATGCTATGGGGTATTATCCGCATGATGCTGCTTGCGCGTCAAAAACAAGGAATATTACAACAATGAAAAAACGGATAATCCAATTAAGCTTGTTATCTAGCTTAGTGATACTCACGGGATGCCGTGGTACCGATATCATCAATATTGGTAATAGTGGCAATGCAGATGACAATAAAAATGACACAGATTACATGATACTGAATGTCCCTAGGGCAATTTTAGCCAGCGATCCATGCAAATATGGGCATCCTGACGATATTGCGGCGTGTCGTAAAAAGAAACAAGATGAAGCCGACCAACTTAATGAATCACTTAAGCGTAAATAACACTGTGATTAGCATATAAAAAATCCCAAGCGATTAATCGTTTGGGATTTTTATTTATAGGGGTAAAAGTAATAACCTCAACTCTGGTTAAATAAATTTAAGATAATGATTGCTTGGGCAACTTACGGCCATATATCAGCAAGTAAATTGCTGGGATAACAAATAGCGACAGTAGCGGCGCTGTGACCATTCCTCCGACCATAGGCGCAGCAATTTTTTGCATCACTTCATTACCCGTACCGCTGCCCCACATGATCGGTAGTAACCCAAAAAAGATGGTGGCGACGGTCATGGCTTTAGGGCGAATGCGCATCACTGCACCTTCAATTAATGCAGCCGTTAAATCCGCTTTGCTGTGGTAATTGTCGGCTTCTTTATAGGCCTTAATACTATTATTAAGGTACACCTGCATCACTACGCCAAACTCAGCGGCGACCCCAGCTAAGGCAATCATGCCGACAGATACAGCAACTGAAAAATTAAAATCCAGCCCATAAAGTAGCCATGCGCTACCCACCAATGAAAAGGGTAAACTTAACATGATTACAGATGCTTGTATTACTGAGTTGAAAGTCATCATCAGCAACATAAAAATCACCGCGATCATTAATGGGATCACCATTTTCATTTTGGCGTCTACGCGTTGCATATACTCGTATTGCCCAGCAAAGCTATAGTTGTAGCGTGGAGGAAGGGTAATTTGTTGTTTAAGTGCCTTTTCTGCTGCAACAATATATTCACCGATAGAAATGTCTTTTAGATCGACAAACACCCACGAGATAAGGCGACCGTTTTCACTGGCTAACATAGGCGCACCATCGGTAATTTTCAGCTCGGCTAGATAACTTAACGGTAAGTACTTACCCGTTTTAGTCAGTACCGGTAAATTTCTGAGTTTCTCGATGTTGTCACGTAGCTCTCGTGGATAACGAATATTGATAGGATAGCGTTCTTGACCTTGTATTGATTCACCTATTGTCATGCCACCAATGGCAATCTTTACCACATCTTGAATATCTTTTAAGGTCATGCCATAACGTGCGGCATTTTTAAGGTCTGGTGTGATATCAATATAGCGGCCGCCGCTACTACGCTGTGAAAATGCCGACTCAGTTCCCGGTAATTGGTTTACTACCGCTTCTATTTCTGCACCAATACGTTGTAGTTCTTCAACATTTGCGCCCGATATTTTTATGCCGACAGGCGTTCTCACGCCGGTAGATAACATATCGATACGGGTTTTAATCGGTTGCACCCAAGCATTGGTCATCCCTGGTATACGCACGGTTTTTTGCAGTTCAGCAATAATGCTCTCTAAGGTTACGCCTTCACGCCATTCGCCAGGCGGTTTGAGCATGATGGTGGTTTCTAGCATTGTTAGTGGCGCTGGGTCTGTTGCTGTAATGGCTCGGCCCACTTTGCCAAACACGCGTTTAACTTCGGGTACTGTTTTTATCAGTCGGTCAGTTTGCTGCAATATTTCTGCTGCTTTGCCTGCACTTACACTGGGTAGCGTGGTGGGCATATAAAGTAGGTCACCTTCTTCTAAGGTGGGCATAAACTCCGAGCCCATTTGGCTTAATGGGTAGTAAGCACTGAATAGCACAATGATGGCTAATCCGATGGTGATTTTAGGGAAATGCAGTACCCATTTTAACAATGGTTGATATATGGCAATTAATACTCGGCTAATGGGGTTTTTACGCTCATCAGGGATTTTACCTCGCACAAAATAACCCATTAACACCGGAATTAAGGTAATTGCTAAAATGGCAGATGCCGCCATAGCGAAGGTTTTGGTAAAGGCTAGCGGGTGAAATAAACGTCCTTCTTGCGCTTCAAGGGCAAAGACCGGTGTAAAGCTTAGGGTTATAATCAATAAGCTGAAAAATAAAGCTGGGCCAACCTCAATTGAGGCTTCTTTGACGAGTTGCCAATGATCATCTCCTTCTGGAGCTTTACCGTGTTTTTGGCGATAATGTTCCAAATGCTT
>NZ_PJAP01000250.1:0-9027 GCF_002836795.1 Shewanella sp. 11B5
CAATACACACCCTTTAATACTGACTGAGCGACTCATGATTTTTCAGGTGTAACTTTAGGTTTCAAGTCATTTTCATTACAAGTTTTAAACTATTACTCATGATATTCACTCAAACTACCTTCAACCATGAACGATCGCTCAAATACATATTGAGCATTCGTTCAAAACCTGCTTAAATACGCTTCTTACTTATTAAGGAGTTCACATGATTAAATTTTATTTCCATCCAGGCCCTAACCCAATGAAAATTGCCTTGTTCCTCGAAGAAACAGGCCTTGAGTTTGAACTCGTGCCTGTGGATACCTTAAAAGGTGAGCAACATAGCGCTGAGTTCAAAGCGATTAACCCAAACAGCAAAACACCCGCTATTGAAGACAACGGCGTAAGGGTATTTGATTCTAATGCTATTCTTTTATACCTTGCTGACAAAACAGGTCAATTAGCTGCAACCCCAGAAAATCGTGGTGAGCTTCTGTCGTGGTTAATGTTTGTCGCCACTGGTTTAGGCCCTTATTCTGGTCAATGTGTTCATTTCACTCACCATGCACCTGAGAAAATAGATTACGCAACAAACCGTTATCTACGTGAAACTCAACGTCATTACCAAGTACTTGACGCACATCTTAATAACCGTGAATTTATCGTGGGTGATGAATTGAGCATTGTCGATATCGCTGCATGGGGTTGGGTTGATAAAGTCGGCTATGTATTAGGTCAAGATGCCCTTGCCACTTACCCGAATATTCAACGCTGGTTTAACAGCATCAACAACCGTCCTGCTGTTGAACGCGCCAGAGACATGGGTAAAGATATTCAATTTAAAGCAGAATTTGATGAAGACGCAAAACGTGCGTTTTTCCCACAAAATTATGCTGTCTAAGCAAAAGATATTTTGAACGCGTTATTTTAATCGCGTTATAAAAGGCTTGTGGATGATATCCATAAGCCTTTTTTGTATTTGCGTATATAGCCACACTTTTGCTGTAACGCCACTATGCACGCTATAGGCTTCTATCTATACAACGTTTTTAAGTTTATATATAAAAGCTTCAAAATTGATCTACACGGTTTATAGGGTTGATATTTAACTACAACTGATTGTTTATAGGCTAATGATCGCGTTTAAGCATGTAGATTAAGCGTATAAATCATGAATACAATTTGTTATTTTTATCCACTTTAAGACGAATTTACTTGTTCTTGCGGCGGTATTTTTCTACTGTTATTGAAAATGATTATCAATGAGGTTACTCATGAATACCCATCTTCAACATCAAATCAACCAATGGCTCAATAACGATCCCGATCCACACACCCGCTCACAACTGCAAACGTTAATTGATAACGGCAATGAAACCGAGCTAGCGGCGCGCTTTGCGGGTCGTTTAGCGTTTGGCACTGCAGGGCTAAGAGGTGAAGTGGGCGTTGGCCCTATGGCGATGAACCGTTTGGTTATCCGCCAAACCACTGCCGGTCTGGGAGCTTACTTACTCGAGCAAATCGACAATGCTGCCGAGCGTGGTGTAGTAATAGGTTACGATGGACGTCATGATTCCTTTACCTTTGCCCATGATGCCGCAAGTGTATTAACCGCTATGGGCATTAACGTGCATTTAACCTATAAGGTAGCCGCCACGCCGTTAGTCGCTTTTGGAGTAAAACATCTTAACGCTGCGGCTGGCATTGTGGTTACCGCAAGCCATAACCCACCACAATACAATGGCTATAAAGTCTATTGGGAAAATGGCGCGCAAATTATTCCTCCTCACGACACAGGCATAGCCGCCCAAATTACTCGGGCTGCCACTCAGGCGATTCCCTTTTTAGCCTTAGATGACGCAATATCACAAGATAAGCTTACTTGGTTACAAGACGATTTCTATCAAGCCTATCGCCAAGGAATACGTGAAGCTAAAGAGCTGCAATACCACAGCGGACAAGACAAAGTCAGTTTAGCTTACACCGCAATGCACGGTGTTGGTGCCGACATGGCTGAAACGGTATTAAATGATGCTGGTTTTACCCAAGTGTATTCAGTGGCGGCTCAACGTGAACCTGATGGCGACTTTCCTACGGTAAACTTTCCAAATCCTGAAGAAAAAGGCGCAATGGATATGGTGATTGCTGAAGCCAAAAAGCACAATGCTACACTCGCTTGTGCCAACGACCCTGATGCTGACCGCTTTGCTGTTGCCGCTCGCACTGAAAATGGCGACTACCAAATGCTGACAGGCGACCAAGTTGGAGTGTTATTTGGTCACTACTTACTCAGCCATGCACCTAAAAATCAGCAACTTACTGGGACTACTATCGTGTCCTCAAGCCTGTTGTCTAAAATTGCCACAGAGTTTGGTACCCAAAGCTATACCACACTTACCGGCTTTAAGTGGTTAATGAATGTCGGTATTGCCAAGCACCAAGCTGACAATCAGTTCTTATTCGCTTATGAAGAGGCACTCGGTTACACCATTGGTAACTTAGTGTGGGATAAAGATGGATTATCGGCATTAGTGGCCTTTGCCCAACTGACTGCAGAACTTGCAGATAATGGACACACCATTTGGGATAAACTCGAGCAGATTTATCGCCAACATGGATTTCACCTTAATAAACAAGTGAGTATTGCCCTTAATGCTGACACGCCAAATATTGGTGCCTATTTACGCGAACATCCACCCGTGAAAATTGGTGAGTATGCGGTGATCTCGACCGACGATTTAAAAAGTCTGCAGCGAACTGATGCTGATGGCAGCAAACAAGCCATTGATTTACCTAGCAGCGATGTGTTGATTTATGCCTTAGAAGGTGGCGCTCGAGTCATTGTTCGCCCGTCGGGTACTGAACCTAAAATTAAATGTTATTACGAAGTGGTTGAAACCATGACAAGCTCAGACACTTGGGGATCTGCACAAGCTCGTGCGGAACATGCCATGGCGAGCTTCATTACATCTCACCAAACGAGCTTACCCAGCTAACAGCTCATCAAGCGATTAAGTCTCATTAGCAAAAGAATGTTAAACGCCTGTTATTATTAACAGGCGTTTGTTTATGCTTATAAGCAATTGTAATCACAATGGATGAGTTATAGCGTTTTACTAGATCAGAGTGTCATGAGATATGCCTGATTGAACTAACCAAACCTATATTAAAGCGACCTATGTACCAGCGAAAATGATCTATAATGTTAAAAAATTAATCATAACGTTATCGCAGGATTGCTAATGTATAAAAGTCTCGTATCTTTGGCCGTTATTGCCAGTATTTCAGCCCCAGTAGCAATCGCTGCAGAAGAAGGTGAAAACCTAGAGCGCATTCAGGTTATTGGATCGCGTATTGCCCTTCGTACCGCCACAGACAGTGCAACCCCTGTCGATATTATTACCTCAGAACAACTTGAAGCAACAGGCATCACCGAAACTGCTAAGGCATTGCAGTTTGCTGCGCCCAGCTACAGCTTTCCGTTCTCGTCAATTACCGATGGAAGCGACGCGGTTCGCCCTGCAAGCTTACGAGGCATGTCACCTGATCACACTTTAGTGTTGGTAAATGGTAAGCGTCGCCACGGTTCAGCATTGGTTCACTTAGCTGGCACGTTAGGCAAAGGTTCATCTAACGTTGACCTTAATGCCATTCCAATGACAGCAATCAAGCGGATCGAAATTTTACGTGACGGTGCGTCAGCGCTATACGGATCTGATGCGATTGCAGGTGTAATCAACGTCGTACTGAAAGACAGCGACGAAGGTGGCAGCATTGCCGCCCAGGTAGGCCAAACCTACGAAGGCGACGGTGAACAAGTACGCTTAGGCATTAATCAAGGTTTTAGTTTTAGCCAAGACGGCTTTGTGAATGTGTCTTTAGAAGCACACCAGAAAAATTCAACTAACCGTGCAGGTCTCGATCCACGTCAGCAATATCCGACGCTCGCAGATGGTAGTCTTGATCCACGTGAAGCCACATTCGATCGTAAAAATCATCATGTTGGCGACAGTGATTATGACAACTACGGTTTATTTTTAAATGCTCAGCAAGGATTAGATACCAACGGTAAGCTTTATGCCTTTGGTGGTATTAGCAAACGCAGCTCAACTTCAGGCGCTTTTTATCGTCGTGCGTTGGATTCTCGTAACGTTATTGAAGTGTATCCAGATGGCTTTTTACCACAAATAAGCCCAGAAATTATCGATTACTCTTTAGTCACTGGTTATGAGTTTGAGCTGGGTCAGTGGGAAATTGATTCTTCTGTTGGTTTTGGCAGTAACAGCTTTGAATACAATGTTGAAAACAGTATTAATGCTTCGCTTGGCCCTAACAGCCCAACAAACTTTGATGCTGGTACATTGTCAACCAGTGAGCTGAATCTAAACTTAGATGCTTCAACCTACTACGATTTTGCCAATGACTCAGACTTACTCGTAGCAATGGGCATCACATGGCGCGAAAGTGGCTATCAAATTGAAGCTGGCCAAGAAGAATCGTATATCCAAGGCGATTACCAAGATAAATCAGGTGGTAGTCAGGGATTTGGTGGTTTCACTAAAGAATCTGAAGTAGATGAAGACCGCACAAACCTTGGTTTGTATATCGAACTTGAAAACCAACTTACCGATGACTTTTATTGGGCGGCAGCCGTTCGTTATGAAGACTATTCAGATTTCGGTGGCAATACCAGTTGGAAATTGTCTGGTCGATATGAGCTAACAGACAGTGTGGCACTTCGTTTAACCACCGACACTGGTTTCCGCGCGCCAAGTGTACAGCAGCTTTATTTTACCAACGTATCAACTTTCTTTGATCCAGATCCGGTCACTGGTGAGTTTATTCCTAGAGAGTCAGGTACTTTTAACCAGTTATCACCGGTTAGAGCAGAGCTAGGAATTCCTGATCTTAAAGCTGAAGTATCACACTCTTATAGTGCAGGTATTGTTTACACTGGCGACAATGGCTTTGCAGTGACATTAGATGCTTATGAAATCAATGTTGATGACAGAATCATTTTGTCAGGCTCTATCGACAAAGAAAGCTCACCCGCCATTGCAGCGATTCTTGAAGGCACCAATGCCGACTCGGCTCGTTTCTTTATGAATGCGGTTGATACTAAAACTCAAGGTGTAGACTTAGTTATCACTCAAGGTTTTGACCTTGGTGAATACGGCGATTTAAAAGCAAACCTTGCTTACTCATACAAAGAAACTGAAATTGAGTCAATTTCTTTGCCTTCGATCCTCAACGGATTAGAAGACGAACTATTTGATAATATTGAAGTCGTTCGCATGACGGAAGCTAATCCGAAAAATACCGCTAACATCGGTTTAACTCATCAATATGATGACTTCACCACTAACTTACGTTTCAGTTATTTCGGTGAATATACCGTGGGTTATTCATCTAGTGAAGTGGAATATGGTGCAAGATGGACCACAGATTTAAGTACTTGCTACCGTGCAACAGATAATCTTGCTGTTACGTTAGGGGTACAAAACCTGTTTGATACTTATCCAGAGAAACGCCCTGAGGATAATAATTTTAACGGCATATTTGTATACCCACTGACTAATACTCCATTTGGTTTTAACGGTGGCTACTATTACTTAGATCTACGCTACACCTACTAAATAATCTTTATTAATAAGCATTAATCAGCCGATAACCGCGCTGAAAATAAAAAAGCCAATCATGTTTGATTGGCTTTTTTATTACCTCAAGCTGAACAGAGAACGATTGGTTAATAACATTGGCTTGAGTTGTCTTGCTAACGGACTAATCCTTATTGATCGTGTTTACTGACGATGTTTAATGATCATTAGCATTCGTGACATAGAGCTTTGCAAGATATTGCTTCGCGACATCGTCCCAGCTAAATCGCTGTTTGGCGGCATTGTGCTTCACCTGTTGCCAAGTATCGCGGCCATATAACTCGAACACTTGATTAACACGTTCAACCAGAGCTTGAGCTTGCGCTGCTAGCGTTTCACCATTAAACACCCAACCACTGACATTATCTATAATAGTGTCGTTCAATCCACCCACGCCATGAACCAAACAAGGCTGCCCTTCCCGCATTGCCAGCATTTGACTTATTCCGCATGGCTCAAATGAACTTGGCATTAAAAATAAACTGCCCGATTGATAAAGTTGCTCAGACAATGCTTCATCATAACCGTGTAAAAACAGAAAGTTATCATAACGCGCCGCTGTAGCCTGCAGTGCCTTAGCAATATGCAGATCACCGCTACCAAGCAACATAAACACCCCGCTCGGTTGATGTCGCTTAAGCGATTCGACTATCACATCTAGCACGGTTTTTGTGGTGGTTTGACCTTCTGCATCAATAAATGGTTGTAATAAAATTAACATTTTTTGTTCTGTTAAACGTCCAACAAAAGTCAACAGAAAACGGTCTGTATCTGGAACAACCTGACTGTTTTTTAGCAACTGGGTGTTGGCCAATAGTGCATGTTTATATTGGCTAATACGGGTGAGCGCAATCGAATCTATCACGTTGACATTAGCAACCTTAGCTTGCCATTTAATAAGGGTATTTTCAGCTTTAAGTAATAATGCCGCATAATCATGATGATGAGGTTCATCGGTGTTATTAACCTCATCATAAACGCAACCATTAATGATCCCGACTAACTTGCCTTGCTGACATTTAGCAATTAAGTCTTTCTCTAAACCTTCTCCACCAAAAAAACCTTTAATATAGTCAGATGGTATTAGCACTTCTCGAGCATAGGTCGGTGACACCAAATGCACTTTGTCACTCAGTACAATCCCCATTCTCATGGGATTGATGCAATTGTCATAACGAGGATCAAACAAGCTGTTATCCGCAATTGGATTTAACTTACCCATATATTGCGGAAACCAATGGCCGAATGAAGAATCATCTCCGGTAAAGGGGCGGATCCCTTGTAATGCCAAGTTGTGAATCGTAAATACACAAGGTAAAGCCTTTAAAACTGCAAATTCATCAACACAACTGCGAAGCATTGCCACCATGGCGGTGTGCCAGTCGTGAAGGTGTAACACATCCACACGCGGTAATACTCCTTGCACTAAACTAGTGGCAACACAGAGTGAAAACAAGGCAAACTTTGTCGCGTCTTCGGCAAAAGGTCTGTCGGCGGAACCGTCACAATAGACTTTACCGTGATGGTTAAATAACGGATGATCAAATAAATAGATTTGTGCTATTGAATCGTCAGCATCAGTTTGGCTGACCGCTGCTATGTCATCTTTGTTTTGCGGCCTAGGCATTCGATACACAGCTACAGTGTGGTGTTCACCAGAAAAGCACACCTCAATATCAACCATATGCATAGCATGATATCGCTGGGCCAAAAAACCATAATTTGGCATAGCAACATCGGCTATCACTTCACATATGGCTAATGCAGGGGGCAAATCGCGGATAACATCCGCCATGCCACCCACCTTAACGCCGTGCAGTGCATCGTTTTCTGCTGCCACCAGCAGTACTCGCTTTACACTATCTTGAGTCATTTACAGTCCTTATTCGTAGCCAACAGGTAAACCCAACATTTTCCGTGTTACTAAAGTAACGCCTTTTTCGGATACCCTAAAACCCTTAGCCCGATCGTGATCATGATTATAACCAATCACCATTCCTTCAGGGATGATACAACCTCGATCTAAAATGGCATTTTGGATTTTACAGTTCTTCAATACCACCACATCGGGTAATAAAACCGAGTCTTTTACAAACGAATAAGAACATACCCTCACTTCATCAAACAACACACAACGTTTAACTTTAGCACCTGAAATAATACAGCCACCGGAAACGATAGAGTCCACAGCCATACCGCGCCTATCATCATCATCAAACACAAATTTAGCGGGTGGTAACTGCTCTTGATAGGTCCAAATTGGCCACTTTGCATCATAAAGGTTGAGTGGCGGTGTGGGTAATAACAGTTCCATGTTTGCTTGAAAAAACGAATCTAATGTCCCAACATCACGCCAATATGAAGGCTGTCCAGCAACCGCACTGGAAAATGGAAATGCAAACACTTTGTGATTTTCAATAATGGCTGGAATGATGTCTTTGCCAAAGTCACGATCTGATTTTTCGTTATTGGCATCTTTTTTTAACTGTTCAAATAAAAACTTAGTGTTGAATACATAGTTGCCCATAGAAGCTAAACACATTGTTGGATCGCTTGGTATCGATTTAGGCTCAGCGGGTTTTTCTTCAAAGCCAATCACCCGATGATCGCTATCAACTTCCATCACCCCAAAAGCTCCAGCGGCTTCATCAATAGGTGTTTCTAAACAGCACACCGTCATTTCAGCACCTGATTCTGCATGGGCAGCTAACAAGCCGGCATAGTCCATACGATATATATGGTCACCAGATAGGATCATCACATATTTCGGAATTTCCTGTCTAATAATATCAATATTTTGGAATACGGCATCTGCAGTACCTTGATACCAGTTACCTGATGTTTGTTGAGAAGCCGGTAGTATTTCAACCGACTCCCCTAGCTCTTTTTTAAAATGTCCCCAGCCACGAGTAACATGACGAATTAATGAATGCGACTTATATTGTGTCACCACCCCCACGCGGCGTATTCCGGAGTTAATACAGTTTGATAATGGAAAATCAATAATGCGATATTTCCCCCCAAAATATAGTGCGGGCTTAGCGCGCCAATCGGTTAATTCGTACAAGCGTGAACCACGTCCACCCGCTAAAATCAACGCATAGGTATCACGGGTTAAATTACTAATATAACGAATATTACTCATAAGCAGACTCCATTTTGCTATTTAATATAGCCATTAAAAAATAAACATTGATACATGATTTATCTTATTTGTGGCATCACATCACTTTCCCTGTTTTACTTTTTCATCCAAATTTCGTCGCGGTAGCCCGCTATGGTGTTGTCGCTTGAAAAACGCCCGCTTGCAGCGGTATTTTTAATACTCATTTCTTGCCAACTATCTTGATCAAGATAGGTTTTTGCCACCAGCGCTTGTGCTTGGCAATAA
>NZ_PJAP01001046.1:0-2523 GCF_002836795.1 Shewanella sp. 11B5
AACGCTTGCTTTAAATACTTTTGCTTCAAAGCGGACGCTATATTAAGGGGGATAGGCTATTGCATGCAAGCAAAAAAAACATTTTTATGACTAAACGGTGATTTGCTGTGCAACTTGATTCAAGCTTAAGCAATGTGAGTCGCTTAAGCTTGTAAAAAATCAATTAGATTAGCCAATCTGTTGAAACTCAAATCCTTTCTTTTGAATGTATCTCAATCTAATAGCAAACAAAATTGCTGCAGAGGTTAAACCTGCAATTAAGCCAATCCAAAAACCGTGTGCGCCCATAGGTTCAACAAGTAAATTCGTATACCCTAAAATATAACCCGTTGTCATGCCGATCACCCAATACGAGAACAAGGTAATGTAAAATGCACTACGAGTATCTTTATAGCCGCGTAATGCACCAGCAGCGACAACTTGAATAGAATCTGATATCTGATAGAACGCAGCTAACATCATTAGGCTGCCAGCTAATGCAACCACTTCAGGGTTGTCATTATATAGCAGTGCGATTTGGTGCTTAAAGGTGACGGTTAGTATCGCGGTAAAAATGGCTAGCGTTAATGATAACCCTAAACCTACTTTTGCAACTAAGGCCGATATTTCTGGTTGCCCACGGCCAAGGTAGTAACCAATTCGGATCGATACTGCTATACCAATTGATAAGGGCAACATAAATATAATTGATGAGAAGTTGAGGGCGATTTGATGGCTTGCAACGACGTTAGCGCCTAATGGCGCTAAAAATAATGCGATGACAGCAAACAGGCTTACCTCAAAAAATAATGCCATCGCAATTGGCATACCCAATTTGGTCATGGACCACATACTGGCCAAATGAGGACGAAAAAACTGTTTGAATGGCGCGAGATCTTTAAATGTTTTATCCACTAACATGTAAATAATCATCGCAGCTAACATAGCCCAAAACACTAATGCAGTTGCAACACCACAACCAGCACCGCCCATAGCGGGAATACCAAAACCACCATAAATAAACACGTAATTGGCGGGTATATTGACGGCTAACCCGATAAATCCAATGACCATTGTCGGCATTGTATAAGAAATCCCTTCACTGCAACCGCGTAATACCTGATACAAAACGAAAGCTGGTGCTCCCCACAAGATTGCATCTATATAACCCACGGTTAATGCATGCAGTTTTGGTTCTAAATGCATAAAGTCGAGTAAATATGTTGAAGATGCGAGAAACAACATCACCCCAATACCGCCAATTATGGCAATATAACCCGCCTGAAAAATGAGTGATGGAATGATTTGTTGATTATTCGCCCCGTGATGTTGTGAAAACACCGGGGTAAAGGACATTAATAAGCCTTGAACAAATAATATAGCAGGTAGCCACAAACTGGTCCCAACGGCGACGGCTGCCATATCCACTGCACTCACACGGCCAGCCATCACTGTGTCAATAAAACCCATCATGGTTTGTGTCACTTGGGCTATCAGCACTGGAAGCGCCAATTTTATCAAGCGTGAAATCTGAAAACCTGTATTATTCATTAAAAAACCTATAATGGAACGAGAGAAATATGTTTACTGGTATAGTCCAAGCCACGTGTGAAGTGGTATCGATTAACAATGCAGCTGGTCTTAAAACCTTTGAAGTCGCAATGACGCCAGAGTTAACACAAGGATTAGTGACTGGCGCTAGCGTAGCCAATAATGGCGTTTGTCTTACCGTAACCAAGATACTAAATGATAAGGTTTTTTTTGATGTAATGGAAGAAACATTAGCCGTAACTAACCTAGGTAATACCAGTGTCGGCGACAAGGTCAATATTGAGCGTTCATTAACGTTTGGGACTGAGATTGGTGGGCATATATTATCTGGTCATGTACACACTCTGGCAACTGTTAAGGCCGTCAGTGACACCAACGAACATTACAATATAGAACTGCAGGTTGAGCCACAGTGGATGAACTACATCTTTTATAAAGGATTTGTGGGAATAAACGGTTGCAGCTTAACAGTAGGAAAAGTCAGTGACAGTGGTTTTTTGCTGCATTTAATACCTGAAACCTTGAAGTTGACCAATTTGAATCATTACAGTGTTGGTGACAAAATTAATATCGAAATAGACAGTCAAACACAAGTGATCGTTGATACTGTTGAGCGAATTTTAGCTAAAAAGCAGCTCGCCTAATCACCCAACTGAATATTGAACATTAACTTGCCTGCTTCGAATTTTAAGCAGGCGAGCTAGAAATTAATAAATTTGTTCATCGTCAGAACCGATATGAAGTTCAATTGTACGACGGTTATCATCTAGGTGCATTTTAATGTGTATCGGATTGCAACAAATACGACAGTCGTCGTAATACTCTTGATCTCCAGAACTTGCATCTAAAGTGACGTATTGATGATGTCCGCAATGTGGGCAACAAATGGCACGCGAAAGTAATCTCATAGCTAACACTCCTCACTGACTCCTTTTAAATAAGTATAGTGAGCATTTTATATTTTGGATCATCCCTAAGAATGATTCTATTTGT
>NZ_PJAP01001047.1:0-2515 GCF_002836795.1 Shewanella sp. 11B5
AAACAACAGGAAACCAACGGCTGTTGTCTGTTTATTATTTATAAATGAATAGGCCCAGCCACCCCGCAACATTTTCTCTATTGACTTAAATAACAGATATGAAAAAGTCGCCATGGGGATTTATCCCGCTTTTTAGTTCATTTGTTGACTGATGAAGCTTTCTTTAATAACAAACCCTGATACACGCATGTGCCACAGGTGCAGTTGCTGAATGATTTTTTCATTGATGAAGAAAGATAGAATTAGACGGAAAAGCGATAAAAGTAGGGACGAGTCACACTCCGAGAGATTAACTACTGCTAACCCCCTAGAACAGTAGTTAATCCATTGAATTCAAGCTATTATTTTTATACTAATTAGGCGAGTTAATTTACAATAGTGATGTTTAAACAACATTAATGATGGCTATAATGACAAATGATAAACCGTGGCTAACACAATATCCTGAGGATGTGGCCACAAAAATAGATTCAAGTATGTATAACAATATCAATGATTTGTTTAAAGAGTCTTTTAATGCGCATGCTAAAAAAGCAGCATATATTAATATGGGACATAGCTTATCCTATCAAGATCTCGAAAGTAAAAGTAACGCTTTTGCTGCTTATCTACAATCTGAACTAAAAATGAAAAAAGGCGAACGGATCGCCTTGATGATGCCTAATTTATTGCAATATCCGATCACTATTTTAGGTGCATTAAAAGCAGGACTCATTATTGTCAATGTTAATCCACTTTATACCCCTCGAGAATTAAAACATCAATTACGAGACTCAGGGGCCAGTGCTATTGTTGCCGTAACAAATTTTGGTAATAACCTTCAGCAAATACTGCATGAGACTAACATTAAGCATGTTATGTTAACCAAAATCGGCGATGAGTTAGCGATGCATAAGCGCACATTAGTTAACTTTCTTATCAAACATGTCAAAAAAATAGTGCCTAAATATCATATTCCCGACGCTATTTCATTACGTAGAGCATTAACCGAAGGCAAGAAACTTCCCTTTATTGATCCCCAAATAACAGTAGATGATTTAGCATATCTCCAATATACAGGTGGAACGACGGGGCCTGCGAAAGGGGCAATGCTGACACATAGTAATATTATTTCTAATGTTCTACAGGTTCATGCTCATTTTAGCCCAAGAACCTTATATGATAAGGAATATGCAGTAACCCCACTTCCGCTTTATCATATTTTTGCCAACTCAGTGAGTATGATGTTTATGCTCTTTCTCGGTGCAACGAATCTACTTATTACCAACCCAAGAGATATAGATGGTTTCGTAGCAGATTTAAGTAAATATCCATTCACAATGGTTTTTGGTTTAAATACTCTTTTTAATGGCCTAAACAATCATGCTGGTTTTCAAAAATTAGATTTTAGTCACGCTCGTTTTACTATTGCAGGTGGAATGCCGACGCAGAAACTTATTGCTGATCGTTGGCAACAGCTTACTGGAATGCCTGTCATAGAAGGTTATGGCTTAACTGAATGTTCCCCAGTAGTCGCTGCTGGTACTCATCAACAACAATCATTTATTTCTTCAATTGGTGTCCCTTTACCCAGCACTGAACTCCGTATCGTTAATGATGAAAATGAACCTTTAGGTCCTAACCAAATTGGTGAAATTCAAATTAGAGGGCCCCAAGTGATGAAAGGCTATTGGCAACAAGAAGCCGAAACCAATACTGTAATGCATGCAGGAGGGTGGTTAAGCTCTGGCGATATAGGAAGAATGGATGACGATGGGATTTTTTATATTGAAGACCGTAAAAAAGATATGATTCTAGTGTCGGGATTTAATGTTTTTCCAACTGAAATTGAAGAGGTTGCAACCCTTCACCCTCACATCATCGAAGCTGCGGCCATTGGCATTCCTGATGACGCCACAGGAGAAAAAGTTAAATTATTTATTGTACGCAAAGGTAATGTGACCGTTGATGAAATAAAAAAACATTGTAGAAAATATCTTACCGGTTATAAAAACCCAAGGATAATCGAATTTAGAGATGAATTGCCAAAATCAAATGTTGGCAAGATCTTACGTCGAGAATTGCGAGATTCATAGGCGCTATTAATGACGTCCTAAGGATCAACAACATATTTTCTATAGATATGAGCCGCAGCTGAACAAATCCGACGAAACCTCATTCACATGCTGACTGAGGTTTCCGTCAACGGCCATTTCAGCAATTTGGTGCGAGAAAGGCCATGTGAGCTTCACGCATTTTTGTATAAAGAGTTTTCAACGGCCTCAAGTTCAGAGTTGAATCACACCTTTTGAAAGTAAAATCTTTAACTTATTTATGCCCCAAAGCTTGTTTAGGCTATGGCCTGCGGCCACTAACGTCGTGGCCTGCGGCCACACCAGACCAAAAGGAAATCAACGGCTATTCCCTCTTTACTCTTTATAAGAATTAGCCCAGCCGCCCCGCAACATTTTCAAACAGCGAAAAGGTCGCCATGGGGTAGATCCAGCTTTTAACTTCATTTCAATCCTGCTTCGCC
>NZ_PJAP01001048.1:0-2515 GCF_002836795.1 Shewanella sp. 11B5
TGAATTTCCAGCTGTTTATAAAAGCCAAAATGACCATCGCCAATACCAATATCGAGTGTTGAACAATCAACTTCGAGTGTTATTAGTTGAAGACATGCAATCAAATCAAGCCGCCGCATCGATGGCTGTGAGTGTTGGTCATTTTGACGATCCTGTTGAACGGCCTGGTATGGCGCACTTCCTTGAGCACATGTTATTTTTAGGCACCGAGAAGTATCCAGATTCAGGTGAATACCACGCTTATATTAATCAACATGGTGGCAGTAATAATGCTTGGACAGGCACAGAACAAACTAACTTTTTCTATAGTATTAATGCTGAAGCCTTAGAAGGTTCATTAGACCGATTCAGCCAATTTTTCATTGCCCCAAAGTTTGACTTAGAGTTAGTTGATCGTGAAAGGCAGGCAATCGAATCTGAATTTAGCTTAAAGTTAAAAGATGATATTCGCCGTGTTTACCAGGTTCAAAAAGAAACCGTTAATCCAAAACATCCATTTTCAAAGTTCTCTGTCGGTAACCAAACAACCTTAGCGGGTAAACAAGCAGACATTCGGGATGAATTACTGGCTTTTTATCAACAACATTACAGTGCCAATATCATGACATTGTGTGTTGTCGCCCCACGCCCTATTGCAGAGTTAGACACCATCGTAAAAAAATATTTCTCAGATATTATTAATAGAAATGTAAGTAAACACTATCCTCAAGAAGCAATGATAACGAAGGACCAACGACAAAAGCATATACAAATTGTACCTTTGAAAGATCAAAAGCGAGTCAGTATTTGTTTTTCTCTGCCAGAGATAGATCAATTTTATAAGCGTAAACCACTCACCTTTATCAGCCATTTGCTCGGTAATGAAAGTCCGGGGAGTTTACTGTCCTATTTAAAAGTGCAGGGACTCGCTAATAACTTATCTGCTGGCGGTGGTGTTAATGGTTACAATTTCAAAGATTATTCAATCAGCATACAATTAACCGACAAAGGATTTGCAGAGCTTGATGAAGTGGTAACTTGTGTATTTGAATACATTGAACTGATTAAGCAGCAAGGTGTACAAGCCTGGCGTTACCAAGAGCGAGCCAATTTACTTGACACAGCGTTTCGATTCCAAGAACAAATCAAAACCTTGGATTTAGCTAGTCATCTCAGCATCAACATGCACCATTACGATATTGAAGACATTATTTACGGCGACTATCGCATGGATGAAATGCTTGAAGATGAAACAATACAGCTACTGTCTATGATGTCGACAAGCAATATGCGCTTACTTACAGTAGCAAAAGAATCGCAAGTCGATACTCAGGCTAAATGGTACGACACTCCATATCAAGTGAGATCATTACAACCTCAACAAATAGCAAAATGGTCTTCCGTGACGGTAAGAGATTCACTTCAACTTCCGGAAAGAAATCCGTTTATTGTCGCCAACCCGCAAGCTCGGGCAGACAAAAGCGATACTCCTGTACCCACTATTGTTGCAGAAGGTGAAGGTTACCGTATTTGGCATAAAAAAGATGATGAATTTAATGTTCCTAAAGGACATTTATACTTATCGTTAGACTCAGATCAAGCGAGCTCAACCCCTAGACAAGCAGCATTAACAAGGCTGTACGTTGAAATGCTTATCGATTATCTGACAGAGCCAACATACCAAGCAGAGGTTGCTGGCCTTAACTACAATATTTACCCCCACCAAGGCGGCATTACCCTGCATTTAACCGGTTTTACAGGTAACCAAGAAAAACTCCTCACTCTGATTATTAACAAAGCCCGAGAGCGAAACTTTACCGAACAGCGCTTTAACATGATTAAAAATCAGATATTGCGCAGTTGGAATAATGTTGCTCAAGCTAAACCAATATCACAATTATTTACTAGTTTAACGGTGTCGCTGCAAAAAAGAAGTTTTGAGCCAGCAAGAATGGCTGAAGAACTCATGCTACTAACACTTGATGATTTGCATAATCATGTCAGCGCATTTTACAAAAAGGTTTACCTCGAAGGTTTGGTATACGGAGATTGGCTGGTTGAAGAAGCGCAACAACTCGGCAAGCGTTTGCAGCATCTATTGTCATTAGTCACTAAACCAAGTGCAGAATCCTCCCGTGAACTTATTAACCTCGATAAAAGAGGTTCATTACTTCGCGAAAAAGCCATTTCCCATCAAGATAGTGCGATTATTGTTTATTATCAGTCTCGGATGGCAACACCAGAACGTGTGGCGTTATTTAGTCTATTAAACCATACAATGTCATCTACCTTTTTTCATGAGTTACGCACTAAACAACAATTAGGCTACATGGTTGGGACAGGTTATTTACCGTTAAACCGACATCCTGGGATGATTTTTTATGTGCAGTCCCCTACTACAGGCCCAAGACAACTGCTCGAAGCAATCGACGAGTTCATTGCCGACTTTAATTATGCCGTTATGCAAATAACCAATGAACAATGGGAAAGCACTAAGCAAGGTATGATAAGTCAAATTATGGAACACGATACCAAC
>NZ_PJAP01001049.1:0-2509 GCF_002836795.1 Shewanella sp. 11B5
TTCGCCTTCGAGCAGCGCGTAAAGGATTATGCCTGTGGCAATAATTGCACCAGCTTGGAATCCTCCGCCCGGGCCATATTCGCCATGGAATTGTACATAAAGACCAAATAACACGATAAATGGTATCAGCAGTCGGCCGACTACTTGGGGGATCAGATGGTGGCGTAGACCACTACTTTTTTTAATCACTGGCTGATTTTTTCGTGAAGGGCTCACACCAAGGATGAATAAAACCCCGATACAAGCAGCGAAAACAACAAACACTTCGCCCAGCGTGTCATAGCCTCGAAAGCTGCCAAGGATTGCGGTGACCACATTGGGAATATCAATATACTCAGGCGTTTTTTCTAGATACCAAGGCGCAAGATGCTGATGCACTGGGGCATCAGGGTCGCCGAGCCGTGGTTTGTCGAAAGTGGCGTATATTATTAGCAATGCCAGAACGCCCACAGTACTTAGAGCTATCCACCGACCTCCAACTCGCGCTTTTTCCTGGTCACCAGTCAGCTCCAATGCACAGAGGAAGATTACCGTTGTCACTCCAGCACCCACCGCGGCTTCTGTTAGTGCTACATCAGCAGCGTCCAAAATAAAAAAGTTGGCCGCCATTAGTAAACTGAAAATAGATGTCAGCATTACCGCGACAAACAGGTCGTCGGTGCGCACTATAGCAATAGCGGTAATGACGAGAAGGGTCAGTAGGAATAGCGCAAAAATTAAGATCATTCTCCAGCCCCCTCTTTGGGTAAGTTGTTAGCCTTGGGTGCGTCGCTAGCGCTTCCATCGTCTGGCTTGAGACCGGATAATAGCGCGGCATTGGCCAACGCATAGGTAGCAGTTGGGCCAGTCAGCAGCAAAAACAGCATAATAGCAAACAGTTTAATAGCGGCTAGAGACAAACCTGCTTGTAGGATCATACCAACAAAAATTAAGATAGTCGCCATGGTATCAGTAAGACTGGCGGCATGAATTCTGGTGTAAAAGTTTGGCAGGCGCAGGCCGCCTATACCGCCGATTAACACGCAGGCACCACCTAGAACGAGTAAAATCCAACTCAGAATATCTAGCGCGACATCAATCATTTTCTGCCTCGGAATCAGATTTTCTACGGGAACGATTTTGGAAAAAATTTAATACTGCAAGAATCCCGACCATATTGACCAGAGCGTAGGCCAAGGCGAGATCAAGAAAATCAGGCCGACCGTAAAGAAATGCAATGACGGACAGTAACAATACGGTCTTGGTACCAAACACATTGACTGCCAGTACGCGATCGTAAACGCTTGGTCCTTTAAGAGCTCTCACTAGGGCCAATACCATGGTCACCAAAATGGCTATAGAGACAACAATATACATAATTAGCGGGGCTCCAGAGCTGCTACTCGACGATTCGCTTCGCCTTTTTGTAATTCTTTTGCGCTTTCACTGGTTAGGCAATGAATCAATACTTTCCCCTCGTGTAAATCCAACGTGACGGTTCCCGGAGATAGGGTAATGGAATTGCCAAGAATTACTTGGCCCACGTCCGTTTTGGCTTCCGCTTCAAGTACAACAACGGTGGGGCTTATAGGCATAGAGGGTTTCAGGATTAGCTTGGCTACGTCCAGACTCGAAATAATAATCTCTCGCAACAGCCACAACCAATAGCCAGGCAGGCGAGGCATAAGTCTAAGCAAATTTGTATGATGCCGGAAAAAGCCCATACGATGTGCTAAGAAAACGCTGAGCAAGCAGGACAAAGCCCCCAAACTCATGACCAGTGGTTTGTAGAGTCCCGACCAGAGAAGCCAAGAGATTGCTAAAATAAACAGAAGTAGCAAAACAGACGAGAGTCTTGTTTCGCCGCGTTGAAACGTATGCTGGGCTAGAGTTAAGCTCATAGTTTGCAGGGGTAGTTTTTCAGTAATGATTTATAGACGACTTCCATCGCCGGTTCATTTTCTTCGCTGTTATCTGTTTGGGTTGTTAGATCGGCGACGATAACGTTAACTACATCGCGCAATGGCAGCGGATCTCCGAGGCAAAAACCGGCTAGGCCTGCTGCTCTGGAACGGTCTAAACGGTTTGGCATACGAGTGCGAATCGCGCGTTCCGTGAAAGTCTCTTTACTTGCAAGGGCACTTTCCGCATTTAGCATGACTCTTGCATCGGTCGCTATTGCACCATCTATAAAGCCTTGAATATAGCGGACACAATACTGACCATCAACGCTTTCTGGTTCAGCGTTAAACAGTGCGCAGTGCGATGAAAGTTCTTGAGCCGTCAGTACCTCTACTGCCTTAGCTGGTGGTACTGACAATAATTGAACGGCCAAGAAAGCGAAAACCATTAAGGGGAAACTACTTTTTGACATATAAATCCTTTTTCTCTAATGACTTAACTTTATACAATTAATCATAGTACTAAAAGTCTATTTTAGTTTTTTTATTCATAATAAAAAATTGATACTGTATTTTGAGAAAATAAACATTAGATGAGATAAAGTGCATTAGGGAATCATATGGTAAGT
>NZ_PJAP01001050.1:0-2507 GCF_002836795.1 Shewanella sp. 11B5
TTTTGTACCGATTGGTATTAAATTATTATGACAAGGTGATTAATAATCAGCATGATGAAATAGCTTCACGGCATATAACGTGGAGAGTCACGATGAAATAGCGTTAATCAATGCTTGATAAAGATGAAAAAAAGCGCTTAATCTACTTATTATTAACCCTTTCTATGATTTAGCGTTGTGCTAAGATGTACGAATTATCTATCGTAAATTAGTCAGTTAACGTGATGATAAATAATGATTCGTTAATATAAGAGGTACTATTGATGACAATAACTAAAGCAGCTTGCGTCGGACGCCCTCGTGGGTTTGATATCGACTTTGCATTAGAGCAAGCGCTACATGTTTTTTGGCGTAATGGCTATGAAGGTACCTCTATAAGCGAATTAACTGAGGTGATGGGAATTAAAAAACCCAGCCTATATGCTGCATTTGGTAATAAAGAGCAGTTGTTCTTAAAAGCCATTGAGCTTTATGAAAATCGCCCAGATTCGCTATTTAATACCGCCTTTAAACATGAGCATATTGCCGATGTTATTCGAGCTTTATTAGTAGGCGCGGCGGCGCAGTTCACCGATTGTAGCCACCCGCAAGGTTGTGCGCTAATCAATAGTGCGTTGTCATGCAATGAAGCAAGCGAAGGGATTAAAGAAGCGGTTCATCTGCTGCAAACTAAACATCAATCTGAATTAATTGATCAGTTTGCTGAGGCTAAACAAAGAGGCGAATTAGCTGATGATTGTCAGCCGAAAGTGTTAGCAACCTTGATCGTGACATTATTTAAAGGCATGTCTATCCAAGCTGCTGATGGTGCGACACATGATGATTTACGTCATGTTGCTGAAATGGCGGTTACGGGGATTTTAGCTCAACATGTCAAAGGGTATTCACCCGTTAAATAAGCTTTAATGGACGCTGTCTTGCTGTGTTTTTAAAACAAGACGCGTCATCTTTCTGTGTTGGTGTTAGCGGCCAAGTGCAAATTAAACCAATTTATGTTTAGCTTATACAATTAACAGCCTGTGGTGGTTAGGGCATAAAATATTGGATCGGTCGGCTTAGTCCCATCTATAAAGTAACGCAAGCTGCAGTTGCCATTAATGTCATATCCCTTAGGGAAAATATACACGTTACCTCCTGACACATCATAGAGTCCCCAGTCTGCGGTAATCGCATCATTTGCATTCGTCATCACTTCAAAAGAACCGTCAATCGCAACCGCGACATTTGCACTCAGAGAGGTTATGTACCCCACAGTAGTACTAATAGTTGTGCCGTTGACCGTCACTGAACCGGGGTCTAGCTTTTCTTGACCCGACAATACCGCTTTTGAATAAACTAAGGTATTCGCTGACTTTAACGCTCCCTGGAATCCCTTCAAACTGGCAATAAGCGCATCACTTTTCAGATTAATAAACTTAGGCGCTGCAACTACGGCTAAAATGCCTAAAATAATAATGACTACCACCAATTCAATAAGGGTGAAACCACGTTGTTTGGTTGTATGCATAGAACTCACTCGCTTTATGTTGTTACGCTATACCGACGGGTTGCTAGGCCATATATTATGACGAATCTCATGGCATTCATCGTTTATCGCTGGGCATATTAAATAGCCGCCAAACCAGAACATTAACCCGCATTACTCAGCTCAATTATCCAAGTATAAATAACCCACTTACAGAAGTCATTGTTTGACTTAATCAATGGGAACCTAGATCAGTGATCCACCTATCAGTTTAAGATTTTGTAAATGCCGCTTTTTTTGTTAGATTGTCGGCATATATTTGCATTACTGCTTTTACCCCACATAAGGGAAAGATAACCATGAGCAAAGCTAAAATAGGCATCGTTACCGTTAGCGATCGTGCCAGTGCTGGCATATATGAAGATCTGTCTGGTAAGGCGATTATTGATGTATTGAATGAGTATTTAACCTCGGAATGGGAACCTGTTTACAAGGTGATCCCCGATGAGCGTGACGTTATTGAAGCCACATTGATTGATTTAGCTGACAATCAAGACTGCTGTTTAATCGTGACTACCGGTGGAACCGGCCCAGCAAAACGGGACGTAACGCCAGAAGCAACCGAAGCGGTGTGCGATAGAATGATGCCTGGTTTTGGTGAACTCATGCGCGCCGAATCATTAAAGTTTGTGCCAACCGCTATTTTGTCTCGTCAAACAGCTGGGCTACGTGCCGACTCATTAATTGTTAATCTACCTGGTAAACCTAAGTCTATCCGTGAATGTTTAGATGCTGTATTCCCTGCAATTCCTTATTGCATCGATTTAATGGATGGGCCGTTTTTAGTTTGTGATGAAGCGGTAATTAAGCCGTTTAGACCTAAAGCGAAGTAATATAGCTGGCTCTGTATTTGTTTGCTGTTGTTGCAAGCAAGTACAGTGCTAATGACCATCGCGACTCTTGATTAGTGTTTGTTTGATAATCAGGTTTATTTTGGTGATAGATGAGTTTTATGTCTGTCTCTGTTTGTGATTATTGATTA
>NZ_PJAP01001051.1:0-2505 GCF_002836795.1 Shewanella sp. 11B5
ACTATTTTCACAATGCCATGTGCGACAGTAACTTTAGGTTGAAAATATAAACTCAGTTCATTATTAGTAATGGCTTTATCAAGGTTACTTCTCATAGCCATCTGTTCTTGCACTTCTTTTTGCATCGACAGGTTAAAAAATACCGATGCATTTCCTCCAAGGGCCTTAGCTTTGTACATTGCTGTATCAGCTGCTTGAATTAAATCCTCTAAGTTAACACCATCCTGTGGGAACATGGCGATACCTATACTAGCACCGATATGAATATCTAACTCTTCTATCAAAAACTCTTGTTTAATCTCTTCAATATATCTCAATGCCATTTGACTGGCTTCATCCATGCTGCATTGTGCAATAATGATGAATTCGTCCCCACCGAAACGACTGAATAAGTCTGTTTCACGAATGTGTGAACTTAATCGTGCTGTAACGAGTCGTAACAGTTCATCGCCATAATGGTGACCAAAAGCATCATTAATTTCTTTAAACTTATCCAGATCAATGAATAATAAAGTCCATGTTAGACCCGATCGCTGCGATTCTGCTGACGCTCGTAGAAAATATTCATTGAGTAAAACTCGATTGGGAAGACCTGTTAATTGGTCGTAATTGGCTAAATGCAGAATAGTTGCTTCGTCTTGTTGCCTTTGGGTGACATCTTCCATGATAGAAATGATGTGAAGAATTGTGCCATCAGAATCTAAAACAGTAGTTAAACTTCCTCGCTGTAAATAGAGTTCACCATTTTTCCTTTTATTCCAAAATTCACCACTCCAGATCCCATGTTTTTGCAGCTGCCGAAAAAGGCTTTCATAAAATGCGCTATCTTGTTTATCGGACTTTAGCATTCTAGGGTTTTGTCCAATAGCCTCTTCGCGGCTGTAGCCAGTGATAATAGAGAATGCTGGATTAACATCTAAAATAGTACCTTCGCCATCGGCAATAATAATAGACTCACAACTGTAGTCGAATACTTCAGTGGTTTGTTTCAGCCGCTTTTGAAAATCATGCATGGAAATAGCAAAACCAGTATCATCGGCCAATTCCTGAAACAATCGCAACATTTCAGGTGTGAAAATAAATTCCCTTTTAGAAAAAATTAGTAAACATCCTACACTGTTTAATTTTTGCTTTATAGGAAACGCTGCTACAGAGTTATAGCCAAAAAATGATGATTCGTCATGCATGTGTTTGTTTGATTGGAACAACTCGTATGCTTGGCTTGCCAGTACTCGCTTCACGAGATCGCAATTCTTGTCTACGCAGGGTAGCATTGTGAATATATCGTTCTCGTTTCGGGCTAAAGCACAGTTAATTACATTTTCATTAGATGCAGCGTTGTCAAAATGAATGATAGAAACGCGATCAAACTTGGTTTCTTCAAGAATGATTTTGCAAGCTGATTCAAAAAGTTGAGGTTTTTCTAAAGGCTTCTTGATGAGCAATTGATTAAAACGACTCAACATTTCATAAAGGTGATGTAGTGAAGTTTCTTTTTCTAGATGTTGCTCACGGTCGTGTAACATCATCCCGACCAACCACGCCACCAGTGCATTGAAACTGATAAACACAGATAACGCAATCAAGCTATTGATAACTTGTTGTGCTTGACCCGCATGACGTGAGTCTGCCCAAAAAGAGATCACACTAATACATAATATAACCATTAGGCTTTGTACCAATGGCAAACGAATAGCAACAAACAACGTATATGGCATTAGTAAAGAACTGTATGTAGCAAGAGCTCGGCCTTCGGGGTTTGCTATTGAAAAAACCATTACAGCAATGATCATTCCTACTAACAACGTCCAAACAAATGATGAAAATTTTGCCAATGAACTGAACAAATGAGATTGTTGACGGTCGTGCTGCCAGAGCAATAAGGGAGAGATTATTACCATAGAAGTGAAACGTATCGCAGTCCAGTATAAGACTTCTTGCTCAATGCCATAGAAAGTAAACGGGAGTGGTGAAACTAATCGTTCCAGTAGAGGGTGTATAATCGATGATACTAATACTGGTAATGTCACGGCAAATATAAGAAAATTTATGGATTTTTTTAGTGTGTTCGGGAACTGAGCATCTGGTGTAAACCGTCTTAACAAGAACCAGCCAAGATAAGCTTGGAAAATTAAAGTTAAGCTAATAATTGCTGATGACTGTGGCGGGATTCCAAGTAACATATTTTCAATTAAACAATTGACTACAAAAATGCCGAATAACATTATTCCTATATGGGATACACGATACGGTCGTTGTGTGAGATAAATGAGAGCAGCCAAAAGAACCGGTCCGCCGATACGATACGACGCTTGTCCATAAAAAGAGTATGTCAGCCAATGCCAAGTTGATACGGATAAACAATAGATTAAAAGCCAAGTAAACCAGGGTAATCGATTCAATGCAGTCATAATGTACATCTCAAATTGGCAACCCTCTTTTAGTTTTATATCTTAGTCGTTCCAATTTAAATTGATAGTGGTTGGCTTTTTATATTAATAGTAC
>NZ_PJAP01001052.1:0-2501 GCF_002836795.1 Shewanella sp. 11B5
TGTTTGCTTTAGCTTCGATAACAGCCAGCGGCATACTGGGTTTGTGATACAGCACGATATCAGCAGACTTAACCGTTTTGCGCACACCCAATTGACCACGCACAATGACTTTACCGTCACGCAATTTCACTTCTTGGCGAATTTGCGACATATCATCCCATCCAGCACTTTTGATAGCTGGCATGATGTATTTTGAGTTAATATCGGTTTCGGTAAGCCTGGCTTTATTGATACTCATACGAGATCTAGATCCTTCTAGCGCGATTGCAAACGGCAATAATATTGAGTTTGCCACATAACCTTGTTAACACCAATGAATACATACAGATGCAGAACTTAAAAATGTAAAAGCGTGGTTTGCGTAAACATTACGATTGTTTGATGTTGATGAAGGATCTTAAATTGATTAGCCTTACTTTACCGCCCAAACTGATCATGTTTTTCGAGGTTTAGTGCATTTTATTTCGTATAGACAAAGCGTATCTTGACCAAATCGTGTTATTGCCTAAGCTCTAACACTCACTATTCGCATTATGATAAGTATGCTTTAGATTAACTTGTTAGCTGTTTATTTTAAATTTCACCAGCAACAGCATTCAATGCATTTTGTTCTTGTTTTCTTAGGTAATTTACTACTTTCTCTTTAAACGATAAATCAGAATAGAATTGCTTGATTAGGTATTTTGAAGGGATATCAGTCCGTTCCATTAATGGGACCGCTCGACCAGTCGCAATGACGTAAACATGAAAACCATTATAACGTGCCAACATAGGTTCAATAATATTTTTAAACAACGCATTAGCCAACAACGTAGCATAACCTTTATTACGATGCTCTATGACTGTTACAAAATGAATAATACCCAACTCTTTATAGTTCACACCTTGATGACAAGTGACTTTGTCTGCACGTGCTTCAAAGTTTTCAAAAAGACTGTACCCTACCAATTCATCATTTACATATAGTTTAATTATTTCTGCTTGAGTCCCATTTTGTAATTCCTCGTGCTTATCTAACCATTCAAAAATGTACCACATTTTCATGTTGCCCTGACCCAAGGCGAGTAATTCATTAGTACACGTTTTGACATTACAGTGTTCGAATCTAAGCATTAATAACCCATTTGAATCTTCGTAAATTAGTTAACATTGACCTGTGAACTTACTTTTATATAAGTAGAGAGCGAAATCAGCATAATAAAGACTAAGTTGGCGATTACGGGATCTAAGAGGCTCCAACACTACTCATCGAAAATGCAAATCCAACATCTTACTTTAGACTTTTCAATTAGCCCCCGATAATGTCATTTATCGGGATTAACAAAACACGAATTTATGAGCTGCTATTAATCTTCCATCCAATCCATATTCGGTAGTGCATTCAAATGCTGGCCATAACGTATTTCGTTAAAAGAGCAACCATTTTTCATGACATCGAAAACTTCGATAGCTAACGCGCAAGCCATCATTTGAATAGCTTCATCACGCGGTGTACCTGTCATGACTAAACGCATCAAGGTTTCTTTTACCTTTTTGGGCTCACCGTCGGCGATTTGATTTTCGACTACTTCAATGAGTGTTTCTTCAGTCATGTAACTGTCTTGCTGCTTATCCATTATAACGACTCTGTTAAATATTTGACGCCATTATGCCGCAAGCATAGTGCAAGCAATAGAGTAAACTCCGAAATATTCGAACGTTGCAGTCAATATCGTAACGTTAAGGTAGAGTATGATTTATCTGTGTTGATAATCTGATTGAATTTTGTGCTCCTTTACAAGCTAAGGCATCTACTCATATATGAACAGATGATTGCTAATAGCCTTCTTGTCGCCCCCAACTCCCACGTCGTCCAGGTAATACTTTTGAGCCGGGATCCAGGTGTTTTTTGTTTTGTACTTATAGCCTTTATGTATTTATGGCCTGCGGCCACTAACGTCGTGGCGCGTCGCCCACACCAGAGCAAAGGGGTAAAGCGCATTCTTGTTTATGAATCAGCCTTTGCAAACCGTCAGCATTCCGGCAACTTTTTTTGCTTTTTAACCAAACAACAGCAGCGAAAATTGCGACGGAAATTAATCCAGCTTTGGACTTCGTTTATAACCGTCTTTGGCCCCTCTGGTAATAAAGAGTGAAAATGCTAACGCTTCAGATGGGAGTCTGATGTGAATTGATTCACGAATGTCGTGGTGGCAAGGTCAATGATGTTCCCGACATCATAATGACATTCCCCATATCCATATGGGTCAGATGCCAAGGAACGACCCTTCCCCTCCAAAGCTAGCCTGACGTCCTATCAAACTTACGCATTCTTTTATAAAGAGTCTTCAACGGCCTCAGTTCAGAGTTGAGTTAAAACATTTTTAATCAAGGCATCTAGATCAGTTTTCGACATAAACGTTAGAGTTATCAAATCAATGTAGACTCAAAATATGAGAAAATGTAGCTCTAAGGTCTAACGGTCTAGCCAATATTTCTTAACCAGTTCAATAGTGTGTCTT
>NZ_PJAP01001053.1:0-2499 GCF_002836795.1 Shewanella sp. 11B5
TTAATTACAGCCAAGAAAAAGCCGAGATCACACCTGGATTGGCCACATCATGGCAGGTGTCCGATGATGGTTTAAGCTATGTTTTTACTTTACG
Source organism: Shewanella sp. 11B5 (assembly GCF_002836795.1). Classification (NCBI taxonomy): domain Bacteria; kingdom Pseudomonadati; phylum Pseudomonadota; class Gammaproteobacteria; order Alteromonadales; family Shewanellaceae; genus Shewanella; species Shewanella sp. 11B5. The sequence goes on from NZ_PJAP01001053.1 coordinate 95, forward strand.
TGAACATGTGAGTTTTCATAAAACTCGCCATTTTACTCCCGTAAGAGACTTTAATGCCGATGATGTGTTGTTTTCATTTAATCGTATTATTGATCCACTACATCCATATCATCTAGTCAGCAGAACCGGTTATCCATTTTTTCAAAGTATTGGTTTTGCTGATTTAATTGGCTACATTGAAAAAGTAAACGACTACCAGGTTATCTTTCATTTAACTCGAAAAGACGCTTCTTTTTTATCTAATTTGGCTACTGATTTTGCCGTTGTATTATCGGCAGAATATGGTTATCAACTGTTAGCCCAAGGCACTCCTGAAGATATCGATTACTACGCAGTAGGCACAGGACCTTTTCAGCTCAGCCAGTATGTGAAAAACGAATATATTCGCTTTAAAAAGAATCCTGTCTATTGGGGCCCTACGGTTGAAATTGATCAATTAGTATTTGATATCACCCCAAGAAGCACCGCACGAATTGCTAAATTAATTACCGGAGACTGCAGCGTTTCAGCATTACCCAAAGCTGGTGAGTTGGCAGTGCTTGACCAACATAAAGATATTATTATCGATGCTAAACCTGGACTAAACGTAGCATTTTGGGCATTTAACACTCAAAAACCGCCATTAGATGATGTTCGTGTAAGACGAGCACTTGCGCATGCTATTGATAAAAATAATATTCTAGACGTGGTATATAACGATACCGCTGTGGAGGCGACAGGTGTTTTACCTCCGGCATCTTGGGCTTACAGCAAAAACTTATCTCCAAATGAATATAACCCAGAAAAAGCCAAAGTATTACTGCACCAAGCAGGTGTATCTAACTTATCCATTAATGTGTGGGCCATGCCTGTTGCACGAATTTATAATCCGAGTGCATTGAAAACAGCGGAGCTCATTCAGGCCGATTTAGCCCGTATTGGCGTAAAACTGAATATCATTAGCTATGATTGGAGTGTATTCACCCAAAAGCTAGCCAGTTCGAATTATGATTCGGTCCTTATTGGTTGGAATGCGGATAATAGCGATCCAGATAACTTTTTTACTCCATTGTTAAGCTGCGCGGCATTAGCCTCTAACAATAATCGCTCTCGCTGGTGTAACAAAGACTTTGAACACCTGCTAACCCAAGCTCAGAGTGTATCAACTCAACCTGAACGCAAAGCATTTTATCAATCAGCAGAAGCCATTATTAGCGATCAAGTTCCGCTAGTAACAATCGCACATGCCAAAAAAGTGGTGTTGAAGAAAAGCAATATTACCGCCATGCAAATTAGGCCTTATGGCGGTATTTCCTTCGCCAAAACAACTCAAGCAATAGAGGAAACTGAATAAATGTGGCGTTATCTTTTTAGTCGCATAACCCTGTTTATGGCCACATCTCTAGTCATGGTGGCCGTACTCTTTATGGCGTCGGGACAGTTTCCTGTCAGTAAAGCGTATTCACTATCAGGGGTTCAATATCCAACGCTTGAACAACAACAGCAAATAGAGCAAGACTATCAACTACATGATAACCAATTACTGCAGTTTACTGCCTACTTGCGCCAACGCTTATCGGGTAACTTTGGTATTTCTAGTAACTCGCAGCAAGAGGTTCTAGAAGAGCTTGAAGCAGTACTACCTGCGTCTTTTGAATTATCATTGTTTTCAGGTTTTATAGCTGTGTTTTTTGGTGTACCCATTGGCGTGCTAGCCGCATTAGGTAATAACAAAGCACTACAACGCAGTATTTTAGCCATCACCTTAACAGGCTATTCTATTCCGGTATTTTGGCTCGGGTTGACCTTATCTATGTGGTTTGGGGTGAATCTTGGCTGGCTGCCCATTTCAGGTCAAATCAATTTACTTTATGAAATTGAACCTGTGACAGGTTTCATGCTGGTCGACACTTTATTATCCGATTCTAGTTACCGTATTCCTGCATTTCATGATGCTTTATTACACTTAATTTTACCGGCTGTCACTTTAGCAGTGCTTCCTTTTACATTGGTGGTAAGGATCACTCGACAAGCCATTTTAAATGTGATGAATCAGACTTATATTCGTGCAGCTGAAGCTCGCGGTTTACACACGGCTAAAATACTACTTCGTCATGTACTGCCCAACGCCTTAATCCCGGTAATAAAAAGTATTGGTTTAATGCTGGGATCATTCGCCAGCTATGGCATTGTGGTTGAAGTGATATTTTCGTGGCCTGGGGTTGGCAGTTGGTTAGTATCAGGCATTTACCAGCGTGACTATACTGTTATTCAAGCGGGCATCTTAGCTGTGTCATTATTAATTATTTTCTTAAGCATATTGATTGATTTACTGCATACCGCAATCAACCCAATGAGCAGAAAGGAATTGTATGCCTCGAATTAAAATATACCAAGAAGACCATATAGCCTCGCCTATGTGGCGA
>NZ_PJAP01001054.1:0-2494 GCF_002836795.1 Shewanella sp. 11B5
CTGCCTCAATTACCTATTCTTCCGGTCACTCGCCCCATTGACATTAATAACCTTGAGACCTTAAAACAACGCATTGCCGACAGCCAAATAAAAGCTCAACAAAGTGGGGCGATACATGCGGCTTTAGCGTTAACAGCCCAAGGCGACATTATCGCCTGTCGTGAAGACATCGGCCGTCATAATGCACTCGATAAACTTATCGGCATGTTAATAAGGCAAACAACCGCGACTCAAAAAACATCATGTAATACCTTATTAATCACCAGTCGTTGTAGCAGTGAATTGATCCATAAAGCGGTGCTGTTTGGCGCTAACAATCTTATTAGTCTAGCTTCGCCAAGCCAACTCGCGGTCAAGCTGGCACTAAAATACAACCTCAATATTATTCACATACCCAAGTTTTCAGCGCCTATTTATTATTCCAGTTACGACTGTCATTTTAATGTTAACCGTCTATCGCTGAGCCCTATCGGAGAAATTCATGTCTAGTCATCACAAAAAACCAACTAAAGCCGGCGGATTTCCTTCACTGCAAGCCACATTTACTCATGTACTTCGCAGCCAGCACACCAAGCAAAACCTTAAAAACTTACTCCGTGTTAATCAAACTGATGGCTTCGATTGCCCGGGTTGTGCATGGGGCGATAACAAACAAGGTGCATTTCAGTTTTGCGAAAATGGTGCTAAAGCCGTGGCATGGGAATCAACAGGTAAAGGCGTTGGTCGAGATTTTTTTGCTCAGCATTCGGTACGCCAACTAACAAAACAGACCGACTACTGGTTAGAGTATCAGGGGCGTTTAACCGAACCAATGCGCTTTAATGCGATAACAGATCACTATGAACCAGTAAGCTGGTCTGAGGCATTTTCGATTATCGCCACCAAGCTCAACAGTTTAAGTAGCCCTGACCAAGTTGAATTTTACACTTCTGGACGCGCCAGTAACGAAGCATCCTACCTCTACCAACTGTTTGGCCGGCTTTATGGCACCAATAACTTTCCCGATTGCTCTAACATGTGCCACGAAGCTAGTGGTGTCGCATTAATTAGCGCCATTGGAATAGGTAAAGGCACGGTAGTATTAGAAGATTTTGATGCCGCCGAAGCCATTTTTGTGTTTGGCCAAAACCCTGGCACCAACCACCCAAGAATGATGAATACTCTGCGCAAGGCCGCCAAACAAGGGGGTAAAATTGTCACTTTCAATAACCTTAAAGAAGTTGCCTTAGAAAAGTTCGCCAGTCCACAAAGCCCTATAGAATTGCTCACTCCAGCAGCCACTACCATCAGCCATTTGTATTTAACCCCTAAATTAGGCGGCGATATGGCCGCTGCGCGAGGCATGGCTAAATTTATTATTGAACAACGTCCAGATAAAATCGACCATGAGTTTATACAGCAGCACAGTGCATTTTTTGAAGATTATCAACACAGTGTTACACACACTAGCTGGGATAAAATAGAACAACAATCTGGACTGACAAAAGCAGAGATTATTCAAGCTGCGACCGTGTTCAGTGACAGTAAAACCGTGATCAGTTGCTGGGCAATGGGCTTAACTCAACATAAGCATTCGGTCGACATTATTCGTGAAGTCGTTAACCTGCATCTGCTATGTGGTCAAATAGGCAAAAAAGGCGCCGGATTATGCCCTGTTCGCGGCCACAGTAATGTGCAAGGCAACCGCACTATGGGCATTAATGAAAAGCCGTCTGCCGCTTTTATTACCCGCTTAGAACAGCATTTGTCTACCAGCTTACCGCGGCAAGCGGGCCACAATGTGGTCGAAGCCCTTAAAGCCCTACACAGTAAACAGAGTAAGGTGCTAATTTGTTTAGGTGGAAATCTTGCGGCTGCGGCGCCCGATACTGATTTTACATACCAAGCGATGCGCAATGCTGAACTGAATGTTCAAATCAGCACTAAGCTTAATCGCAGCCACTTACAAGTAACACACGACGCCTTAATTTTACCTTGTTTAGGCCGTACCGAATTAGACAAGCAGCAAAGCGGCATTCAAAAAATCACCGTTGAAGATACCTTTAGCATGGTTCATGCTTCAACAGGTATGACCGAACCCGCCTCAGAACAATGTTTATCTGAAATTGATATTGTCGCTCAAATGGCTCATGCAACATTTAACCATTCCGGCTCGACTCAGCTCAACTCAACAAACCATGCCGCAAATAAACTAGATTGGCTGGCATTACGTGATGACTATGCACTAATTCGTCAGCTTATCGAAAATACCATCGACGGCTTTAGTGACTTTAATCAACGTATCGAGCAACCTGCCGGGTTTTATCTGGGGAATAGCGCTGCTGAGCTTATTTGGAATACCACTAACCAGTTAGCTCAATTTAATCCTAGTCAGTTGCCAAATTCAGTTATTGCAGATTGCTCAAGCAACGCACAAACAACTGCGTCATCCGCCGAACAACAAGCTATTTTTTTACTGCAAAGTTTGCGATCTCACGACCAATACAACACCACT
>NZ_PJAP01001055.1:0-2494 GCF_002836795.1 Shewanella sp. 11B5
ATTGATTGCTAATGGTGACAACACTTATGGCGGTAAATTTGTCATTGGGGCATCGGGTGGATTAATGTCGAAAGGGCACCCAATTGGTGCTACTGGGTTGGCACAATGTACAGAGCTGACATGGCACTTACGTGGTCAAGCTGGCAACCGACAAGTCGATAATGCCACATTAGCGCTGCAGCATAATGTAGGTTTAGGTGGCGCGGTGGTGGTAACGTTATATGGCGTTTAACTAACGGTTTGATTTCATGCTGCGCTACATTGCCGTTGATGTATGAAGGAAATGTAGCGCAACATGGTGGGCTGTTCGTTAACTGGCTTTTTTGCGACTAAAAGTACGTCGGTAAAAGGTCACCACACTGAATGATAAAATCAATGTGCCAATGAGTGACACCAAGGTAATCAACATTACATAGCTTGCTGGCATGTACAGTCCATCGTGTAGAGGACGAACAAAACTGGCAATTTTAGCTGATAAAGGTCGGTCACTGTGTTTGATTACTGACTCAATCGTTCCTTGTTGATAATTCATGCTGATGCGATCAGCTTCTCTTAACCACACGCCCTGATGTTCATCGAATTGAATACTGTACACAAGGTCTTGTGGTTTATCTGTTTCTGCTTGCTGGCCTTTATTGGGCTTAGAGCGTGGTTTACTCACTGATACAAGTTCTGCGTCTGGCCAAATTTGTTGTGCGTTGCTTAGCTGGCTTAACCAATGACTTGGTTGGCTGACAGAATAAGGTAGTGTCTGTTCGCTGGTGGCATCTTGCTTAAGAACACCTGTCCATAAGCTGTTGTAAGTGATTAAAAATCCGCTGATACACAATATAAACAATGGTACTGAAATAAATAATCCCAGTTGAATGTGGCTTTTAAGTAAACTGCTTGAGCGGGTATTTTTAGGAATACTTTGTTTTAATCTAAATCCATTACGCACTCGCCACCACAGGTAAATGCCAATTAAGGTTACGATGCCCCCCGCAAGCGATGCCCATGCATTAATGTATTTACCACCATTGTCGATGAGAAAATTTCGATGCAACCAAAATACCGTGCTATATCCAGGTAAATCGAAAGAGGAGCTACTCGACAGTTCATTTAACTCTTTGTCCAATGCAATTGATTTACCACGAGTGCTAGCTTGAATATATGGCGTATGTTCTGTTGGAAAGCGAACAGTACTCATGTCGGGATAGCGCTCAAATACACTCGCAACAGTATCGGCTTTTTGTTCAAGTGTGATTGGAGAGTATGTTTGATCTTTACTGTCTAGGCGTTTGAGTAAATCAACGCTACCGAGATATACCCCAGTGGTAAGTACTATTAACATGGTGATGCTAATAAAAAAACCTACCCAGTTGTGAAACCATTTTAATGTCGAAACCATGTTCATTTTTGTTTGCTCAAATTATGCCATGCAGTATTGCAATAGAGTGTTAAACCTGCTGATTTTGTTATTTTTTATAAACGTTAATACAAATCCACAAACTTGCGGTAATGATAATTAATCTCAATTATTTGTTCAATTAAAGAAGTGTAAAGATGGGGGGGGATAAACCCATTTTATCGTCTAAATATCGTTTTGGCGTAAGTGCTTTATTCTGGGATTGTTATTAATTAGATCGTACTTCACCCTATTAGAGCTGTCGCTACGCATTTCTAGATGCCTCAATAATTGACAATCTAAATGTTCAAGTGGCTAGTTGAATTAGCATTAACGGCTGAGTTTAGTGATTATTTTATATTTTTTAAAACTCATACTATTTTGATAATAAACAATATTCTCTAATGTATATTTGAATAACAACAATCAATTTGAACAATCATTCAAAATAAACTTGAGCGAGCGTTCAAATTGATTTATAGTGGTCTCAATTCGAAACGCAACACTCCTAAATTTATTTATCTAGAAGAGAGAATATTATGACTGCATTTACTATTCACACTGTAGACACAGCACCAGAAGACAGCAAAGCAATGTTAGAAGGCGCTAAAAAGCAAATGGGTATGGTACCTAATTTATTTGGTGTGTTGGCAGAATCTCCAAGCACGTTGCAAGCTTACCAACAGTTACATCAGGCTTTTTTAGACACATCATTTAACCCTGAAGAGCTAACGGTTGTATGGCAAACCATTAACGTTGAACACGAATGTGGCTATTGTGTACCAGCACATACAGGTATTGCACATTCAATGAAAGTAGACCCAGCGTTAACTGAAGCATTACGTAATAAAGCGGCGATGCCAACTGCAAAATTACAAGCGTTACAAGATGCGACATTAAGTATCGTACGTAACCGCGGTAACATTTCTGAAGCAGAACTAGCAGCATTTTATGCCGCAGGTTATGGCCAACAGCAGGTGTTAGAAATCATTTTAGGCTTGTCACAAAAAGTGATCAGTAATTACACCAACCATGTAGCAAAAACACCGGTTGACGATGTATTCAAAAAGTTTGCTTGGTAATTCTTTACCAACATTGTTACCGACA
>NZ_PJAP01000251.1:0-9001 GCF_002836795.1 Shewanella sp. 11B5
TTACTTTCTAGCTCAGACCATTTTTTTGAATGAAGAGGCTTTCCCTATGTTCGTTTGTCTTTGTCATGCTATTACCGACACTCAAATCAAAGCTGCTGTTAGCTTAGGTGACAGTTCGTTGGCTGATGTAAAGAAACGTCTTGGCGTTGCAGACCAATGCGGAAAATGTGCCCGCATGGCTAGTCAAATCATTCAAACACAGCTTGAGTACGAACCTAATTTCTATGAAGTTGCCTAGTCGCATTAATATATAAGTCGACTCTGCTTCCATAAAAAAATGCTGCTCATATGACATATGAGCAGCATTTTTTTATTCTACAATCCAGCAATCTTACTCTTGTATATCCAGATTATCGTCTTGCAAGCCGTCTTCTGCCAATGGTCCCATTTCGACATCAACACTGTCTACGCGTTGTAATCCTCTTGGTAACTTAGCACCACGACGACCACGCTCACCACGATAGTGCTCTAAATCGCTTGGTTTCAAGGTTAGCTTGCGCTTACCAGCCCACAAAGTTACTGCGGTATTATGCGGCACAAGATTTAAGTGCAAAAGTAACTCTTCACGATTCTTAGCGCGATCGGTTGGAATACCGATAATCTTATTGCCTTTACCTTTTGATAACTGTGGCAAGGCATCTAAACTAAACATCAACATTCGGCCTTCAGAGGTAATCGCTAACAACGACTGATCTGCCGTTTTATTGATTAACTTTGGCTGCATAGCAAGCGCATTGGTTGGCAGGCTGAGTAGTGCCTTACCGGCTTTATTACGGCTAACCAAATCTGGATAAGCACAAATAAAGCCATAACCCGCATCGGTTGCCAACAAGAAGAACTGTTCATCTTCGCCCATGAGCACATGTTGCATCGTCGCGCCAGGTGCCATATTAAAGCGTGTGGTGATAGGCTCGCCTTGGCTTCGCGCTGAAGGCAACGTATGGCTGTCGGTGGCAAATGCACGTCCAGTCGAATCAATAAACACCGCGGCTTGGTTACTCTTGCCCATCACGCTACAAAGATAACTGTCACCAGACTTATACGATAAGCCTTCTACATCGACATCATGGCCTTTAGCACAACGTACCCAGCCTTTATCAGACAATACAACAGTGACAGACTCTGTTGGCGTTAACTCTTGCTCAGTCAGCGCTTTGGCATCTACACGTTCAATAATAGGCGAACGACGATTATCACCATAAGTCTCACCATCTTGGATCAATTCTTTTTTCACTAAGGTTTTCAAGCGACGTTCAGAGCTTAACAATAACTCTAATTTGTCACGTTCTGCCGCAAGCTCATCTTGCTCACCTTTAATTTTAAATTCTTCAAGCTTGGCTAAATGACGTAATTTTAACTCTAAAATTGATTCAGCTTGTTTATCCGACAAGTTAAAGCGAGCCATCAACTCAGCTTTAGGTTCGTCGTTATAACGAATAATTTTGATCACTTCATCAATGTTTAAAAAGGCAACCATTAATGCTTCTAAAATATGTAACCGTGCTAATACTTTATCAAGTCGATATTGTAAGCGGCGAGTGACCGTTGTAAGGCGAAATTCCAACCACTCAGTTAACAGTTGTTTTAGCCCTTTTACTTTCGGACGGCCGTCGAGCCCCAACACATTGAGGTTAACTCGGAAGCTTTTTTCAAGATCTGTCGTCGCAAATAAATGGGTCATTAGCTGATCACAATCAATGCGATTTGAACGAGGCACAATCACTAATCGAACTGGGTTTTCATGATCAGATTCATCACGTAAATCAGACACCATCGGCAACTTTTTTGCCTGCATTTGATTGGCAATTTGTTCTAAAATCTTACCGCTACTGGCTTGATGCGGTAATGAAGTAATAACAATCTCGCCCTGCTCTTCACTGTAAACTGCACGCGCCCTGATTGAGCCTTTACCAGTATCATAAATCCGCTCAATATCAGCTCTAGGGGTAATTATTTCGGCTTCTGTTGGGTAATCAGGGCCTGGAACAAACTCCATTAGGCGTGCTAAATCCGCTTTAGGATTATCGATTAGCTCTATACAGGCGCCCACTAATTCACGCACATTATGCGGCGGAATATCCGTTGCCATGCCAACTGCGATACCGGTAATACCATTCAATAATATATGCGGTAATCGTGCTGGTAAGGTTACAGGCTCTTTCATGGTGCCATCAAAGTTAGGGCTCCAATCTACGGTACCCTGTCCTAATTCCGACAGTAACACTTCAGAAAACTTTGATAATCTAGCTTCGGTATAACGCATTGCAGCAAATGACTTAGGATCATCTGGCGCGCCCCAGTTACCTTGGCCGTCAACCAGCGGATATCGATAGGAAAATGGCTGCGCCATTAACACCATCGCTTCGTAACACGCACTATCACCATGCGGGTGATATTTACCTAACACGTCACCGACAGTACGGGCTGATTTTTTGTGCTTAGATTGCGCAGATAAACCTAACTCGCTCATTGCATAGATAATGCGTCGTTGGACGGGTTTTAGACCATCACCAATGTGCGGTAGGGCGCGATCCATAATCACGTACATGGAATAATTTAAATAAGCCCCTTCGGTAAAGCGCCTCAGCGGCATTTGCTCTACACCATCAAGGCTTAATTCAATCGCATCACTCATTATTCGTTTCCTGTGATTGTTCGGGTGCATTATAAAACAAGCGGTAAATATTACCTTTTAGATCATCTGAAATGTACATTGCACCATCAGGCGCATTAATCACATCAAATGGACGTGCAACCGGAAATTCTCCATCCAGAAAACTCACCACGGTTTCACGATTAATAATTTTGTTATCTTCCATTTCAAGCATCACAATTTGATAGCCGACTTTACTTGAACGGTTCCACGAACCGTTTTCAGCCACAAAAATATTTTTGCGATAACGCTCAGGAAATTGCTCACCTCGGTAAAAGCTTAAACCCGTAGCGGCAACATGTGCTGGCAATTCAAATTCGGGCAAGGTGATGTTTAAATTTTCCGGTTTATCATAGGCGGGTTCAATAACATCTTTACCGTGCAAATAAGGAAAACCAAAATGGCTGCCTTTAACGTCTAAACGGTTTATCTCATCAGCGGGAATATTATCCCCCATCCAATCTCGGCCTAAATCGGCAAACCACAACTTATTGGTATCAGGTGACCAATCAAAGCCGATAACACTTCGAAGGCCAGAAGCAACTTGCTCACTGGCACCGGTATCGACATTAATCGCTAATATACTGCCAAATGGCGAAGCTGCCTCGCACACATTACAAGGTGAACCGATGGCAATGTATAAACGCCCATCCGGTCCAAAATGCATTGAACGAGAATACTTTTTATCTAAGCTTGGTAAATTTGAATACACTTCACGCGCTCGACTAGGACGACGCAAGCGAGACTCGATCTCTTCAAAACGGATAATGCGATCTTCTTCGGTGACGTATAGTGAACCATTATGAAAGGCTAGTGCTTCAGGATAATCAAGGCCTCTGGCAATAAGATAACGTTTATCAACTTGGCCGTTTTGATCACTATCAACTAGCGCATAAACAGTGCCGCTTTTTTGAGAACCCACAAAAAGAGTGCCCTCATCGCCAACGGTTAATTGCTTAATATCGCCTAAATCGGAAGCATATAAACTTAATCCAAAACCTTTTGTAACGGTGATCATCACCGATTGCGCGGCAAAGGCTAAAGCTGGTGTCAGGGTTAAAAACATAACCCCCATGAAGGCTAATTTACCGCCCAAATTTACGTAAGATCGTAATCTAATATATTGCATGCTAATTATCTTTTGCCTTATGTTATACATTATTATTGGCACTAAGAAACACGACTAAAGCAACGCTAGGTCACCTTTGGTTTCTAACCAACTTTTACGATCAGGAGCACGCTTTTTGGCAAGTAACATATCCATTAATGCCACTGTCTCATCGGCATCATCAATAGTTAATTGCACTAAGCGTCTAGTATTGGGATCCATTGTGGTTTCACGTAGTTGCAACGGGTTCATTTCACCCAGACCTTTAAAGCGAGTCACTTGCACTTTACCTTTTTTATTTTCTGCCGTAATCCGATCTAAAATGCCGACTTTTTCAGCCTCATCCAGGGCGTAAAAAACCTCTTTACCAATATCAATACGAAATAACGGTGGCATAGCAATATACACATGACCATTGTTAACTAATACACGATAATGCTTTAAAAACAACGCACATAATAGTGTGGCAATATGCAATCCATCAGAATCCGCATCGGCTAAGATACAAATTTTACCATAACGTAATTCTGAAATATCATCACTGTCAGGATCGCAACCAATCGCAATTGAAATATTATGTACCTCTTGCGATGCTAACACTTGTCCGGAATCGACTTCCCAAGTATTTAAAATCTTACCTCTTAGCGGCATAATTGCTTGAAACTCGCGGTCTCGTGCTTGTTTGGCACTACCACCAGCTGAATCACCTTCTACTAAAAACAGCTCGCCTCGCATTGGGTCTTGGCCGCTACAATCGGTTAGCTTGCCTGGTAATGCCGGTCCGGAGGTGACTTTTTTACGTGCGACTTTTTTAGCGGCCTTTAAGCGGCGCAATGCATTACCAATACACAGTTCTGCTAACTGCTCTGCTAGCTCAGTATTGGAGTTTAACCACAGCGAAAAGGCATCGCGAGCAATACCAGAAACAAATGCCGAGCTTTGACGGCTCGATAATTTCTCTTTGGTTTGCCCAGCAAATTGAGGGTCTTGCATTTTTATCGATAAAATAAACGCCGCACGGTCCCAAATATCTTCGGGCGATAATTTAATCCCCCGAGGAACAAGATTACGAAATTCACAAAACTCACGCATAGACTCAAGCAAACCTTGTCTAAACCCATTCACATGAGTACCACCTAATGGTGTCGGAATTAAGTTCACATAGCTTTCACTTAAACTCTCGCCACCTTCAGGCAACCATGTAATAGCCCACTCAGCAGCTTCTAATTTGCCTTTAAAGCTGCCGACAAAGGGTTCTTCTGGCAATAAAACCGAGTCTTTTATCGCTTCTTTGAGGTAATCGGTTAAGCCACTTTCATAAAACCATTCATGCACATCACCATTTTGTTTATTGGTGAATTTAATCCGTAAGCCAGGGCACAATACCGCTTTAGCTCGCAAGATGTAAATTAACTTACTGACCGAAAAATTAGGTGAATCAAAATAACTTACATCGGGCCAGAAATGCACTCTAGTACCGGTATTACGTCGTCCACAAGTACCGGTTACCACCAACTCTTCAACCTTGAAACCATTCTCAAAGGCCATTTCGTATATTTGCGCATCACGACGAACACTGATTTCAACTCGGGTGGATAAGGCGTTAACAACAGAAATACCAACCCCGTGTAAACCGCCCGAGAACTGGTAGTTTTTATTAGAAAACTTACCACCAGCGTGCAATTTAGTCAGAATAAGTTCAACCCCAGGAATGCCTTCTTCAGCGTGAATATCCACCGGCATACCACGGCCATCATCGGTCACTTCAAGGGAGTTATCGGTATGGAGTACAACTTCAATTTTAGTCGCGTGTCCCGCCAGAGCTTCATCAACACTGTTATCAATGACTTCTTGCCCAAGGTGATTAGGTCTAGAGGTGTCGGTATACATACCTGGACGGCGTTTTACCGGGTCAAGTCCATTAAGGACCTCAATAGCGTCAGAAGTATATTGGTTGCTCATAATCCACACATTTGGAGTTAAATAGAGCCAAAGTTAGCTCAAATTGATCGTTGTTTGTAACGGTAGAAGGTTACAACTGAATAAATTTACATATTTTGTCTAATTGTTGTTCATAACCGACAAAACTGTGGTCGCCATTAGGCTCTAAATGTAATTCACAGCTATGGTACTTATGTAATGCTTGTCGATAATCTAACACTTCGTCACCAGTTTGCAACAGCACTAGGAAACGATCCGGGTGCCGGATCACATGAGTATTATACAACGCAACATCATCTTGATGCTGCGGTAGAACTTGATAATGCTCGTTGGTATCGGGATTATATTGAGGCCCGATAAACTCTTCAAATAATTCGAACGGTTTTACCGCCGGATTAATCAAAACTGCTCTACCACCATACGTTTCGGTTAAATAACTGGCAAAATAGCCACCTAATGACGAGCCAATAAAACGCAATGTCTGCCCTTGCTGTTTCGCTTGCTCAGCGATGTTGCACAATAAAGCCATTGCTACTGAAGGTGATGAAGGTAGTTGTGGTTGGTAAAAATCGACTTGTGGATAATGTTGCTGAATATAATGTGCGGTTTGAACGGCTTTATCCGACTGAGGAGAACTATTAAAACCATGTATATAAAGCAGCATATTCCCTCGCGAGACGGTTAATCAACACTAAACGTCCCTTAGTAACATAAGATGACGCGCTAAACTAGTATCCGCTGGCCTCATTATCTGGTGCAAATCGATTTCCAGGCACGCGATACACATTAGTACGAATGCTACCATCGCCTGCCAACTCCAGCAAACGATAACCCGGTTGACGATGATCTAAGGCAAAATAGGATGATAATGGTTTAAACTGAATACACGTCGAGGGTGTCGCCATTAATGGAATAGGACCATGCGGTCCACGATGGATATTATCTACTTGTTGGTGTACATGCCCCCAAAGAACGCCTTTCACTTGCGGGTAGCGACTTGTTCGTTGCAAAAAGTCTTCACCATTCATCATGCAATGCTGATCTAACCAAGCACACTGCATTAAAATAGGATTATGGTGCATCACTAATAACACATGTTTATCTGGTGTCGCCTTAATTGCAGCTTCAATCAAGGCAAACTGCTGCTCGCCCATATAGCCACCGGGCTTACCACGAACGGTTGAGTCGAGCATTAATATCAGCCAGTTACCAATAATTATCCGTTGTTGACCAAACACTTTTTCACCTTGCATACGCAGGCTCATTAAGCGGGGGTCATCGTGGTTTCCGGGTAAATAATGACAAGGCAGATCTAACATCTCAATCTTCTGCACAAAGTGCTGATAAGACTCAGGTGAATAATCTTGGCTAATATCTCCCGTTGCCAATAAAATATTGGCGGGATATTGAGTTGCAATGAACGTATTCAATACGGCTTGAAGACTTTGTGCCGTATTAACACCAAGCAATTGACCTTCGGGATCAGCAAAAAGATGCGGATCCGTCACTTGTACTAATCGCACAGGCTCATTTTCAGCAACAGAATAATGCACTGCGTCTTTAAGCACAAAATATTCCTAACATGGTAAAAAGAAGAAAAAAGCTACGATTGGCAAGTCACTCTCAGAGACCCAATCTTCAACAGCTCCTCAAGGAATGCATTCACCTGAAATTTTTCATCGCTATGATGCATATGTATATTCGGGTAATCATACACTGGCTTTAAGCGATAAATCTGTTGGCTAGTTAACACTTCTGCTAATTGAGCATCATGATAGACACGAACAATTGCGTTTGGAGATTTAAAAAAATGTCCATTTGGTATAGGGCGCGATATTTCGATTAACTGAGTATATTTAGTATTCTCAAGAAGATTGACCGACAACTTACCAAACTCACCTTCAACCTGCCAAGGCACATTGATCGTTATTTGATCGGGTAACCATTTTAAAATATGCGCATAATTTCGACCACATACCGCTAAAAATGCGCTGATATTCGGTTGATATTTTTGCTTTTTTTTCAGGTTAAACTCTGCCACTCAATCATTCCTATCTTGCTTATCACCATGTTCAATAAACTAAAGTGCGTCACGAATCTGTTGATAGTTTAGCATCAACCATTGAATGCCTAATACCGTCGATGCATTATCAATGCGACCATTATTAATCCACTCATAGGCTTGTTCACGGCTGACTACATGCACACGAATATCTTCATGTTCATGTTCAAGTCCGTGTATTCCACCCGCGTTGGTCGTATCAACATGTCCCCAAAACAAATGAAAACGTTCAGAAGTGCCGCCAGGGCTGACTAGGTAACTGTTTATTGGTGTTAAACCGAGTAAACTTAATCCCGCTTCTTCGGCCAGTTCTCGCTCTGCAACTTGTTCTGGAAATTCGCCGGGCTCAATCATACCTGCCACCAACTCAAGAAGCCAGATTGATTTAGTAGTTGCTAATGCTGGCACCCTAATTTGTTCGATTAATACAATTTCATCTCGAACCGGGTCATAAGGCAGCACGACGACCGCATGACCTCGCTCAAAAACCTCACGCGTAACCTCACCACTCCAACCGCCTTTAAACAACTTATGCTTAAAGGTGTATTCATCCAATTGGAAGAAACCTTTATACAAAACTTTTTTAGATATCAAACTAAAACCTGACTCTACGTCAAAGGTTGTTATCTCCGGTTGCTCAGACATATTTATCCTTGTCTATCAAAACGTAAACTAGCGGGTCATTTTAACAGTTTAAATTAACATAATTAAGAACTAAGCATTTGGGCTTGAAAAAGCAAAAACGGGTCTAATTAAAATAAAATCTGTTACACTTCAAATTTGACTTGAAAATGAAAAAATCACTACTATTAAGTAGTGCACAATATGTAGTAATCGACGTGTCATCATTGCTATATTGTCAGCAATATATAATGACCAATGAATTGTCGACATTGAACGACACTATCATCTGTAAATTATTGTGCATATTCATTGAACAAGTAAGTTAACACTGATTGCCGCGTTAAGATTGAATGATGATAAATCATTAACTTAACCAAGAGCATGACCAAATTTATAAGTTAATCAACACCTCAATTTACCGAGGAATTGTCTAAAAAGGGCAGCAAATGAAATTCAAAATTGGTTCATTATACGCAGCATTAGCATTTGCTATTGCAGCACCAGCAGTACAAGCTGACGATTTACTTCAAATTTATCAGCAAGCACTCACTAGCGACCCTATCGTTTTACAAGCAAAAGCACAACGTGATGCGTTATACGAGAGTATTGAAGA
>NZ_PJAP01001056.1:0-2493 GCF_002836795.1 Shewanella sp. 11B5
CTCTTTGCCTTGTTGCTTAACGATAAACGTTGGGATTCGGCTGAACGCATATTTTGCCGCTAAACCTTCAGGGTCTTGTTTACTTCGATCGACACCAATGTATTCAACTTCAATATTGGGATTGGCTGCCGCTTCAATGATTCGCATAAAGTGCGGTGTTTCGCGATGGCAATCTGGGCACCAAGTGCCAATAATCACGACTATTTGCGTCGGTTCTTTAATGGCTTTGAGTACATCGATCGCTTGCGCATCAACTTGGTAATTGGTAAACCCTTCAGTATAGCCGGGTAATTCAGTTGTTAGAGTTTGTGGTTGGATTACGCCAGTTAAAATCACTTCTTGTTTCTCCTCGCTGCATGTTGCAATAAAGCCTTGTTGATCTTTTTCAAATGCGCAACCTGAATTCGCTGATGCGGCCATAGGCAGCATTTGGCTACTGAAAAAGAGCGCTGTTGTGGCCAATAATGTTCTAACGTTATTGTGCATGATAATGTCTCGGTTAAGAAGAAAATACTGTACTTGACTGTATTCAAGCATGCTTAAACAGGGCTGTTAAGAGACTATGACTTATGATGTAGAGTTGATCACGATAATGAGATGTATGAGACTTGCCTTATGATGTAATTGAATTGCAATTGACGTAGTGCGCAGTGTTAAAATAAAAAAGCCAACCCTAGATGGATTGGCTTTATAACTACGCAATATCGGAGGTTTACGAGTTTTGCTCTTTAAGCCACTGAGCAGCACGTTTGGCAAAGTAGGTTAGAATACCGTCCGCTCCAGCGCGCTTAAAGCAAAGTAATGACTCCATCACAATGGCTTTTTCTGCCAACCAACCATTTTGAATAGCAGCCATGTGCATGGCGTACTCTCCGCTGACTTGATAAGCAAATGTTGGCACTGCTAATTCTGTTTTGACACGGTGTACAATGTCTAAATAAGGCATCCCTGGTTTAACCATTACCATGTCGGCACCTTCTTGGATATCTAATGCCACTTCGTGTAATGCTTCGTCGCTGTTAGCCGGATCCATTTGGTAGCTGTGTTTATTGCCACCTTTTAAGTTACTAGCCGATCCGACAGCATCGCGAAAAGGACCGTAATAACTTGATGAATACTTAGCTGAATAAGCCATGATTTGAGTATTCACAAAGCCATTTTCTTCAAGTGCTTGGCGGATTGCACCGATACGACCATCCATCATGTCTGATGGCGCGACAATATCTGCTCCTGCAGCGGCATGAGATAAAGCCTGCTTGACTAGGATCTCGGTGGTGATGTCATTCATGATATAGCCAGTGTCATCGATAATACCGTCTTGACCATGAGTCGTGTACGGATCTAAAGCTACATCCGTCATGATACCAAGTTGTGGAAATGCCTGCTTTAATTCACGGACTGCACGTTGTACTAATCCATCAGGATTGTAAGACTCTTCTGCAAGTAAACTTTTTTTATCTGCTGGCGTCACTGGAAATAGTGCAATAAGCGGAATGCCAAGTTCAACAAGTTCAGCGGCTTCTTTTAATAATAGATCAACCGAGAAACGTTCAATTCCTGGCATTGAAGCAATTTTTTCTGAGCGTTGAAAACCTTCTAACACGAACATCGGATAAATGAGATCGTTAACTGTTAAGGTATTTTCAGACATTAAACGACGGCTAAATTCATGTTTACGCATGCGGCGCATTCTGCGCTGTGGAAAGGCACTAGTAATAATATTCAATTTCGACTCCTGGTTTAGATCTCGTCTGTTTCGAGCGGGTAATAGCAGACTTTGTTTCGGCCGCTGCGTTTAGCTTTATACAGGGCTTTATCTGCTTGTTCTAGTAATAGCATTGGGTGCTCATCACTTTCGATAATTGTTTCACTGACACCGATACTGACCGTTAAGGGTATCGTGTGGCCATTATGGACAATAGTAAGCTCGCTGATGGCTTGGCGAATTTGCTCTGCAACTAGCAGGGCACCTTCAATATCTGTACAAGGTAAAATAATAGCAAATTCTTCACCACCAAAACGTGATACGAGATCCGTTGGACGTTTTACGTATTCACATAATGTATTTGCAATCATCTTTATGGTGTAGTCGCCACTAAGGTGGCCGTATTGGTCATTGATATTTTTAAATTTATCGATATCAATCATTAACAAAGACATAGGTGTTTGTTGGCGACGGCTAATACGGCCTTCTGCAATTAGACGACGATCAAAAGCACTACGATTTTTCACTCCGGTAAGGCTGTCTATAGTGTTTTGCTCAGTCAGCTTTTGATTGACCTCATTGAGTTCGCGTAAGGTAATTTCTAATTCAAGTGTTCGTTCTTGTACCATTTGTTCAAGTTTTTCACTGTTTTCAGCTTCGTTACGCAGCGCTTCTTCACGGATCTCTCTAAGTCGTTGTGCTTGTTCTAATGTCTGTTGCTGGATCTCAAATTTAGCTTTTCGCTCATCGTTATAACGTAAGGCGAGCACTGCCTTACGTTATAACGA
>NZ_PJAP01001057.1:0-2488 GCF_002836795.1 Shewanella sp. 11B5
TAACGGAATAGCCGTTTTCATCGCAGATTGAGTGATTTGTAAACGCGACATACCAGAAACTTGCATCACAACTAATTCAGAGTTTGATGCCAGCATGCCCATCCCAATTAACGCACCTAGCAGTACTGCCATTGGGAAAAACATTTCAATATCACGTGGTACTAAAAATAGCACGTAAATGCCGGCGTCCAGCATGGTATAAGCACCACGCCCGACCAAACGTAATTGATCAACCCACTTAATGATGCCTGATAACCCAGTCAAAATAAGTAAACACAAGCTTGATGTACTGACGATCATACGAGCAATATAAAGGTCTAATATTCTCATGCCATCACCTGCTTA
Organism: Shewanella sp. 11B5; assembly: GCF_002836795.1. Lineage (NCBI taxonomy): Bacteria > Pseudomonadati > Pseudomonadota > Gammaproteobacteria > Alteromonadales > Shewanellaceae > Shewanella > Shewanella sp. 11B5. Next base: position 346 of record NZ_PJAP01001057.1, read on the forward strand.
CGTTTAAATAAGCCTAAGAACTTCATCCCTGTAGGGCGCTCTTTAATGAGTAACAACAACCCTAATAACAACGCAAAGCCATGGATCCACCACATGCCTAAATACTGCGGCACCACCTCATCTTGCAGGGCTTTTCGGCCTGCAATCATTAATCCAAAGTAACCTAAATAAAGCAAAATAGCGGGACCCATTTTAGCAAACTTACCCTGGCGCACATTAACCCGCGCTAACGGCACGGCAATTAAGGTCAACAATGGGATCGCGATAGGGATAGCTAGTCGCCATTGAAATTCAGCTGCAGCTTCTGGTCCTGGAGTATCTAACAATTCGTCTATTGGCATTGCAGATAATTTACGTCGCCTCTCATCAACTTCCTGTTCTTTAATCTCCATTTTATAACCACCAAACTCAATCACTTGCAGTTCGAGTGATTTAGGACTGCCCTGATAACGGAAGCCTTTTTCAAGTTGTAACTGCTGACTGCCAATATTATCTTCAATCACACGACCTTTATTGGCAACTACAATATTTGTCAGGCCATTTTCGTCTTCCGGATCAGGGAGTTGCGCTACAAAGACTTTATCTAAGGTATTGTCTTTATTTATTTTCTCAACAAACAAAACTGCTCGACCATTTGGGCTAGCTTGAAAACGACCTTGCGTTAAGGCTGCTAATCCAGCTTCGGATTGCGCTTTCTCTAATACCTGATTCTGACGTTCTTCTGCCCACGGTCCGACATAAACCGACAAATAAGCCGTGAATAATAAATTGGCAAAAGCAAGCAATAACGTTACGCGAGTGACATACCATTCACTCACACCGACGCCATGCAATACCACCATTTCATTTTCAGCATACATTCGCCCATGAGCCAACAATATTGCTAAAAAGAAACTCAGCGGTAACACTAATACCGTCAATTGAGGCAGGTTTAACCCTAATAATGTCATCACTAAAGAAGCGGGGAATTCGCCATCAGATGCATCGGCTAACACGCGCACGAATTGTTGACTAATAAAAATAGTTAGCAGCACCAAAAGTACCGCAAATTGTGCTTTTAAAACTTCACTAATAAGATATCTAAATACAATCACAAGTAGGATCCGGTGGCTAAACTTATCTTTTTACTGGTATCAGAGCAACTTTCATGTAAACTGTCTACTTTCAGCAGTTTTGCTAGTTTTCTGACCAGCGCGGAAGGTGCTTTGGGGTCATGGTTAACATCTATTTTGGCTGTCAATTTACGCCTCTTTTCGTTAATAATCCCAAACAGTTATCACCTTTTCGTTGATTATATGCCAGATGGCCTAATGCAAACATTATCTAATAAATATAAAAATTTGTCTTTAAGAATCTAGGAGTGCTCATGGAGTTTAGCGTAAAGAGCGGCAGCCCCGAAAAGCAACGTTCAGCCTGTATCGTTGTCGGCGTGTACGAACCTCGCCGTCTGTCTGGTATCGCAGAGCAATTGGATAAAATCAGTGAAGGTTACATTAGTAACCTACTTCGTCGTGGTGACCTAGAAGGTAAACCAGGACAAATGTTGCTATTGCATCATGTACCAAACGTACTAAGCGAACGTGTTTTACTGGTTGGTTGTGGCAAAGAGCGTGAGTTAGACGAGCGCCAATACAAACAAATTATCACAAAAACCATCAGTACCCTAAATGAAACCGGTTCAATGGAAGCAGTGTGCTTCTTAACTGAACTGCATGTCAAAGGCCGCGACACCTATTGGAAAGTTCGCCAAGCCATTGAGAGCACTCAAAATAGCCTGTATTCATTTGATGCATTAAAAACCCGTAAAGGCGAAACTCGTCGTCCATTACGTAAAATGGTATTCAACGTGCCTACGCGCCGTGAACTCACCATTGGTGAACGTGCCATTGAACACGGAACAGCCGTATCTGCAGGTATGCATTTATGTCGTGACGTGGCCAACATGCCGCCTAACATTTGTAACCCTGCGTATTTGGCATCTCAAGCGCGTCAAATGGCTGAAGTGTACGAAAACCTTAACGTTACAACTATTGGCGAAGAGCAAATGGCCAAATTGGGCATGAACTCTTATCTTGCTGTAGGTCGTGCTAGTGCCAATGAATCTATCATGACTGTGATGGAATATCAGGGCGCCGTTGACAGT
>NZ_PJAP01001058.1:0-2471 GCF_002836795.1 Shewanella sp. 11B5
GTTAGATAACATCTGACAACCATTACACACGCCTAGGGCGATGCTTGAATCACGTTCGAAGAAACGACTAAACTCGTCGCGAGCACGATCATTAAACAAAATCGATTTAGCCCAACCTTCACCAGCGCCTAACACGTCACCGTAAGAGAAGCCGCCACAAGCCACTAGGCCTTGGAATTCTTCTAAACTAATTCGACCAGATAAGATGTCCGACATGTGCACGTCGCGGCTTTCAAAACCGGCACGATCGAAAGCGGCTGCCATTTCAACATGAGAGTTAACGCCCTGCTCACGTAAAATAGCCATTTTTGGTGCAACACCTTTAAGAATATAAGGTGCGGCTACATCTTCACTTGGATTAAAGCCTAATTTAACCGTCAAACCTGGCGCATCAGCTTGTTGTTTAAGCTCATATTCTTCACGCGCACATTCAGGGTTATCACGCAGTGCTTGCATGCGATAGGTGGTTTCTGACCATAAGGTACGCAGTGCAGTACGGCTGTCAGCAAATATGACTCGCTCGCCATCATTAATGCTAATTTTGTCTGCCGTTTGCAAACCACCGATGTGATGACACGTTACGCCTTTAGCTTCAAATTGCGCGGCAATGGCTTTAGCATCAATAGCACTGACTTGAATTACAGCACCAATTTCTTCGTTAAATAAACGTTCTAAATCAGTACCATTCAAGCTGGCTAAATCAATAGTTAACCCGGAATTACCAGCAAATGCCATTTCCACTAAAGTGGTAAATAAGCCACCGTCACTGCGATCGTGATAAGCCATAACTGCTTGATCAGCGACTAGCTGCTGCATCACTTCAAAGAAGCCAGCTAAGTTAGCGGTTTTATCCAATGTTGGTGCAATGTCACCTAACTCACTGTAAACCTGCGCTAAACAAGAACCGCCTAAACGATTTTGGCCATTGCTTAGGTCCAGCATTAATAAAGCACTGTCACCTTTATCACTGCGAAGCTGTGGCGTTACCGTTTTACGAATGTCTTGTACTACACCAAAGGCAGTGATGACTAACGACATAGGCGATGTGACGGTTTTCTGAGTGCCGTTATCTTCCCATGCGGTTTTCATCGACATGGAGTCTTTGCCAACAGGAATTGTTATACCAAGTTCAGGACAAAGGTCTTCACCAATCGCTTTAACGGCTTGATATAAACCGGCATCTTCACCAGGGTGACCCGCTGGAGACATCCAGTTAGCAGAAAGCTTAATACGCTTGAACGAGCCAATGTCAGTACCAGCAATGTTCATAATCGATTCGGCAACCGCCATGCGGGCTGAGGCGTCAAAGTCGAGTAAGGCTAACGGAGTACGCTCACCCATCGACATCGCTTCACCGCAGTAGCTGTCATAACTTGATGCGGTTACTGCACAGTCGGCAACTGGAACCTGCCATGGACCCACCATTTGATCGCGATTCACTAAACCAGTAACGGAGCGATCACCTATGGTAATAAGGAAGGTTTTGTCTGCCACTGTTGGCAAGGTTAAAATGCGCTTAATGGCATCTTTTAGCTCAATTTTAGTTTGATCTAACGCTGGTGATATTGCTTTGGCAGTTACTACATCACGGCTCATTTTAGGTGCTTTGCCTAATAAAACTTCAAGCGGTAAATCAATCGGCTTGTTGTTAAAGTGACTGTCGGCAAGGGTTAAATGCATTTCAGCAGTCGCTTCACCAACCACGGCAAATGGCGCGCGTTCACGGGCACAAATATCAGCAAATTGTTGTAAGTTCTCTGGTGCAACCGATAACACATAACGCTCTTGTGATTCATTACACCAAATTTCAAGCGGGCTCATGCCTGGCTCGTCAGAGGGAACATTACGTAAATTGAATACCCCGCCGCGATCAGCATCATTCACTAATTCAGGGAACGCATTGGATAATCCACCCGCGCCGACATCGTGAATAAACTGAATTGGGTTGGTGTCGCCTAACTGCCAGCAGCGGTCGATCACTTCCTGACAACGACGTTCCATTTCTGGGTTTTCGCGTTGTACAGAAGCAAAATCTAAATCTTCGCTAGACTGACCTGACGCCATAGATGATGCTGCACCGCCGCCTAAGCCAATGTTCATTGCTGGTCCACCAAGCACAATGAGCTTAGCACCAACGGTAATCTCACCTTTTTGAACATGATCTTCACGGATATTGCCTAATCCACCAGCAATCATAATCGGCTTATGATAGCCGCGTACTTCAACACCATTATGGCTAGACACTAATTGCTCGTAGGTGCGGAAATAACCGGTAATGGCAGGACGACCAAATTCGTTGTTAAATGCTGCGCCGCCAAGTGGGCCTTCGAGCATAATTTCTAACGGTGTGACAATACGATCTGGCTTACCGTAATCCCCTTCCCATGGTTGTACAAAACCAGGAATTTTTAAGTTAGAAACAGTAAAGCCAGACAAACCCGCTTTAGGTTTAGAACCTCGGCCAGTAGCAC
>NZ_PJAP01001059.1:0-2466 GCF_002836795.1 Shewanella sp. 11B5
TGATATTCACCACTGACATTCTTTTTCCAGTAAGCCGCATCAAAATATAATTTATCGGTGTCACCGTTACGATAAACATGTGACCGGCCAGCGACATCATCATTGCCGTTAACACCTAATGCTTGGGCGGTGTAAATTAACGTTGAGTCAGTTGCAGGGGTTAAGCCTAACGGTAATTCAGTACGCTCAGGTACACCGGCATCGTCTATGTTATTTAAATCCCATACTAAAGCGCGTGTTTGATAAATAATATAACGACGGCTGTTAGTGTCTGGATACTGAGAATCTTGAACACAAATAGCGAGCGGCGTAGGATTATCTGCATCAGTGTCTTCTGCGCTTTTAATACAGCTATCTACACGGTCAACACTCGATGACGACAGCGCAGTACTACCATAACCAACAACAAGGTTATTTTCATTTACATCGGCAGCAACAGACGAACCACCTAACTCAACGGTAGCAGCACTAGTATCAGCATCTTGTTCACGAACATAGGTTGTGTAAGGAGGTACTAATGAAAATTCGACATCATCTTTTACTGCAATGGCACGAAGTTCAAAGTCACGATAATACCAAAGCTCTTGTGTTGTGCTTGTACCTTCATAAGCCAAGGTCTTTTGCTCACCAGTATAAGCACCTACTTTGGTGCCATTACTGTTAAGACCATAGAAGAAAGTATCAATTGAATTAACAACAAGTTCACCATCACTGTCTACGTCAGTAGGATTAGTCGTGCCGGCTAAGCTATAAAATGAAGGCTTCCAAGCACCTTCAGCGGCATTCGCACTAGTCGTGACGGTGAAGTTATTTGCTTCTATTGGTGTTAATACTGAATAGGTAATTTCTTCTGCATCAGAAATACCATCTTCAACATCAATGATGCCGCCTTCAATGTCTTCGGTGCTAAGTTTCTTTTTACCTTTTGAAATACCGACAACTTCATCTTGACTGTTCACCGCCATGGCATAGCCATTACGTGTACCGTCAATAGTGCCATTTAGGTCGAAATCTTCAATATTAACAATTTCATATACTGGCGCAGCTTGAACTGTTCCAATCACACTTAATACACCTATCGCAACAAGGGATAAGGCTTTATCAAACTTTAACTTCATGTAACTATTCCTGTTTTATTATGCTTTACTTCAGTGACTCAAGCTCTTCCCATCGCTCGAAGCAAACTTCTAAATTCTGTTCTTTTTCTGCCAACAACTGCAGTGCTTTATTGACCAAATCCTGCGGTTGATTATAAAAATCAGCACCCGCTATGGTTTGCTGCAATTGGGCAATATCTTGCTCGAGCTGTTCCATTTGGCTCGGAAGCGTATCTAATTCTTTTTGCAATTTATAAGACAGTTTTTTGACTGCTTTTTCAGGGATACTGACAGGCTTTGTTTCAACCACTGCGGTAGGTTGGACAACATTAGTTGCAACAGGTTCCTCAGAATAAAACTTTGCACCTTGAGCAACAGCATCTTGGTAACCACCAACATACTCAGCCCATTGTCCATTGCCCGCAAACCACCAACTGCTAGTAACGGTATTGTCGATAAATGCTCTATCGTGGCTCACGATAAGTAATGTACCAGCAAAATCAGCAAGTAGTGACTCTAACAACTCTAACGTCTCAATATCAAGATCGTTTGTTGGTTCATCGAGAATAATTAAATTGGCAGGGCGTAATAATAATCTCGCCAATAACAAACGGTTCTTTTCACCACCAGAAAGTGCTTTTACCGGAGTACGAGCACGCATTGGCGAGAATAAGAAATCTTGTAGATAGCTTAGAATATGGCGATCTTGGCCATTAATGGTGACGGTACTTTTACCCTCACCAACGTTTTCTTCTACTGTTTTTTCTGGATCAAGCGCTTCACGATACTGGTCAAAATAGGCAACGTCTAGCTTAGTACCGACTTTAATTTCGCCAGATTGAGGCTGTAGTTTTTCAATTAACAATTTGATTAGCGTTGATTTACCGCAACCATTTGGGCCAATTAACGCTATGCGGTCACCACGTATAACAGTAGTACTGAAATCTTTAACTAAGTTTTTATCAGGTAAATTATAATTAACATTTTTAATATCAAATACTAACTTACCAGAACGTTCGTTATCAGATACCGACATTTTGGCGTTACCTTGACGGTTTAAGCGTTCACTACGTTCGGTACGTAGTGCTTTCAACGCTCGAACACGTCCTTCATTTCGAGTACGACGTGCTTTAACACCTTGACGGATCCAGGTTTCTTCGTCGGCAAGTTTCTTATCAAAATGAGCGTTTTTCTCAGCTTCAACTCGTAACCATTCTTGCTTACCATCTAAATAAGCTTGGTAGTTACCTGGAAATGAGATCACGACACCACGATCTAAATCGACGATACGCGTTGCCATTCTTTGAATAAAACCACGGTCATGGCTGACAAATACTATGGCGCCTTTAAAGCTTAATAAAAATTGCTC
>NZ_PJAP01001060.1:0-2462 GCF_002836795.1 Shewanella sp. 11B5
GGTACCGATAATGGTACCGAGCACAATGACTAAGCCGATATAACCTAAAATACCACCGAAACCGCCAGTGATGGTTTTGGCGATTTCATTGCTGGGTAAGCCATAGGCAAATGCGGTGAGGAACGACGCTAAAATGAGGGTTAAAAAAGGGTGGAGTTTAAATTTAGAGGTGGCGATGACGATAAAGGCTATTACGCCGAGTAAGATCAATATTAGTCCCATAGAGTACTCGTTATTTATTATTGTAGGGGTGGTTTAGTATTCATCATAGTAAACCATTACCCATAAATTACTCTGTGCGTTTGCACCAATAAATAAGCAAGCTGACACTAAATTTGTGCACACGCACAACTAGGTGCTGGGTTGGTGAATTAACTGTCCTAAATATAAACTCAGTAATCCATTAAAACTGCGTAGGTCAATGTTGGTAATCGTTTGAATTTTATCTAGTCGATAACGCAGTGTGTTTCGATGGATAAACAAACTGTTAGCGCAGGCTTGGATATCTCCCATGTGATCTAGATAAGCGGCAAGTGTTTTTTGCAATTGCTGGTTATTATCGACTTCAATGAGTTTTAGGTACGGCCCGGCAAGCGCATTACCTCGCCAGTGGTGCCGCAGTCCTGATAACAGCACTTGTAAGCTGTAGTCTTGGTATAAATATTTGGTTTTTGTTGGGTGTAATTTTTTGCCAATATCTAACGTTTCTTTAGCGGTACGATAAGAGTAACTAATACCGAGTTCACCACCGAAATAATGCCCTAATGAAATATGCAGGCTAAGCTGCATATTGGCGGGTAAGCGTTTGAGCAATTTGTTGATGCGTTGATTTTCAAGCTCTGGGTCAAATTGTTTACCATCTAAAAAAGCCGGTTTTAAAATCACTAATTGAGTTAGTGATGTCATCGCAATTAAGTTATCGCGTACAGGATTTTGTAATAAATACAGTACTTGTTTTAATGCTTGATTGTCTTGTTGATATAGTGGGTTATTACTATCGAGTTCAATGATGGCAGCCACTCTCGGCACGCTTAAATCGATACCCAATTGCAATGCCCATTGTTGTAAAGAAGGTAAGTCTTGTTCATTGGCATGAATGAGTTGCGAAATAAACTCCTCTGTTTGACGATTTTGCCACTGTAATTGCTCTTGCAAGTTTGCTTGCTCGACAATCATCTCTGCTGTCATCTTAAGCAGTTCACCATAGTGGCTTAATGTGTCTGGCTCGCCAGTGATACCGATAACGCCAACCACTTGACCATGGTAATGTAATGGTAAATTTAGCCCAGGTTTGACGCCATGTAAGTTTGAAGCGATGGCTTGGCTTATTTCAACATTGCGATTTTGGCTGATAGCTAATAGTGCGCCTTCATGTACAGTGCCAATTCGATCGATATCGCCTGAACCTAATATCACCGCCTGAGCATTCATGACATTGATATTATGCCCAATAATTTTCATGGTTCGGTCGACAATTTTAGCAGCAATTAGCGTATCAATTTGAAACATGAATTTCTCTAGGCAATAAATATCGGTATTGAATGATACCTGATGTTGGCTAAGTATTGGGAGGAGGTTGATGCTTAAATGCATTAGAGGTTAAAAAGTAAGAGGGAGTCTTGAACAGGCAATAGGGTTGTAGGATGAACAATGTAAAATGGGGGGCAACATCCTTTTGCCCAAACTTCAATCACAAGCTATTCACCTTGTTAATATAATGTTAAATCCGGTGTAATTGCAAGTTTTTTATACAATAGGATGTTAGCGACTGTTTTTGTGTCCAAACGTCATTAAATCAAATGATATAAAAACGCCAACCTAGATAAGGTTGGCGTTATTTTTTTTGTGAACGGCTCCGTTATATAACGGTTAATTCACTTACAGACTATAATTTACGTTGAGCATGATCATGTGTGCAGTGTAGTCATGCTGTAAATTGCCAAAACTCATGACATTCCAAATGGTATCTGGCTCAATATCATTAGCATCATCATTATCAAGATATTTTTCCATTTTGTAGTCTATACGTAAGGCCATTTTTTCGGTGGCTTGATATTGTGCATACACATTAATGTTATGCACTTTGGCAAAATAGTCACCGTAATCGCCACTAATACCTTGTCTTACTTGGGTATTACTGTCTGAGTCTGAGTAGGTATAATCCAAACCTAAGCGCAAACGACTGTCCATTAAATTGTTGTAGCTTAAGCCGCGCCAACAACATCGACAGTGTCTTCAATATCGGCTTGCCAAGTCGCTATACTTAAATTGGCACTGCCAGATTGCTGTCTAATATACACATCTCACGCTAAAGACAAAACAAACAAAACAAAACTAAAACGACAACAAACAAAAAACACAAAAACAAAAAAAACAAAAAAAAAAAAAAAAAAACAAAAAAACACACAACAAAAAACAACCACACCAACACACACACTCACACAACACAAACCAAAACACAC
>NZ_PJAP01001061.1:0-2453 GCF_002836795.1 Shewanella sp. 11B5
TGTGCGGCGAGTTTGATTCAATTGCCGTAAGGGTATCTGCTCATCCAGTAGTTCGAGAGCTATGCGACACCCTCAATAAACCCCTAGTATCGACAAGTGCCAATTTGGCCGGTGAGCAACCGGTGGTCGATGCACAACATATCATCACTGATTTTAGCGATAAAATTGATGCATTGATTTTAGGTAAGCTGGGCGAACAACGTCAGCCATCAACCATCATCGATGCTCGCAGTGGTCAAATTCTTCGTAATGGAAGCTAATACTATGTCAAACACCTCTTCCCATGTGCCAGACGCACAACAAGTAAAATCGTTTTTGTTGGGATTACAGCAAAATATTTGTCAGCGTTTAGAGCTGCTCGACGGTAAAGCGACGTTTAAAGCGGATTCGTGGGAACGTGAAGAAGGTGGCGGTGGTACTAGTCGAGTATTAACTCAGGGCCAAGTGTTTGAGCAAGCCGGTGTTAACTTCTCACATGTAATGGGCGCTGCTATGCCCGCATCGGCCACGGCACATCGTCCTGAATTAGCTGGCCGTAGTTTTGAAGCTATGGGGGTGTCATTGGTTATTCACCCTAATAATCCGTTTATTCCGACCACGCATGCTAACGTGCGTTTTTTTATTGCCCGTAAAGAAGGTGCTGATCCGGTATGGTGGTTTGGTGGTGGATTTGATTTAACGCCTTATTATCCTTTCAAAGAAGATGTCGTTAGCTGGCACCAAACGGCTAAAGATATTTGCGATCCATTTGGTGAAGACGTTTATCCCAAGTATAAAAAATGGTGTGATGAGTACTTCTTCTTACCGCACCGCAATGAAACCCGTGGTGTTGGTGGATTGTTTTTTGATGATCTTAACGAGCCTGGCTTTGAGCGAAGCTTTGAGTTTATGCAAGCGGTAGGTAACGGCTTTATTGAAGCTTATGCGCCGATAGTTGAACGCAACAAAGAGTTAGAATATGGCGATGATGAACGTCAGTTCCAACTTTATCGCCGTGGTCGCTATGTTGAGTTTAATTTGGTTTATGATCGTGGCACTTTATTTGGCCTGCAAACAGGTGGCCGAACTGAATCCATTTTAATGTCGATGCCACCATTGGTTCGCTGGGAATATGCATTCACCCCAGAAGAAGGGACAGCAGAAGCTGAACTGTATGACATCTACTTAAAACCACAAGATTGGTTGGCTGCGGTCTAACAATTACGCATATTGTCAGCTAGTGTAGAAATAGCCTGAATAATCACTTGTTGATGTTCAGGCTTTTTTATGTTGTTTTGAATGGCTGCACGCATACAGATTAACCATTGATCTCGCATCGACTCGTCAATAGCAAAAGGCATGTGCCTGGCGCGTAAAGCCGGATGACCATGTTTTTGTTGGTACAGTAGTGGTCCGCCTAACCAGCCACTTAAGTACTCATACAGTTTTTGTTCAGACTCTTGCATTGGCGAGCGATGTATCGCTAATAATGTTTGAGTTTCGGGGCGCGTTTGCATCTGTTGATAAAAGTCATGGGCAATAGCGCGGATCACCTTATCGCCACCAATGAGGTCGTAGGCATTTGATTGCGCTGTGTCTCTGTCATCAACAGCTTGCGGCTTAGTGAATAATTTACGTAACCAGTTCATATTGTCAGTGTTTAAGAGTGTCGGCGTTATTATAACGAAATCGATGTCATGGCAGGATCATTTTATTGTTAACGTTTTGATACCAATTATTTAACGATTAGGCTGTATTTCGGCAGTTAACTTGGTTAGATTGGTCGCAAAATAAGACAGGAGATCCCAATGGCAAAGTTAATGCCTTCTTTGGTAGCTGTGGCGCTATCAACTGCAATTGCAGGTTGTAGCCCAGCAGAACAACAAGACCCAAAAATCACAATCAATGCCAATCCGTATCCAAGTACTTATCAAATACTGCCTAATTCAACCACACTGCTTAAAAATGCCATTGTATTAACCGGCACTGGTGAACGTATTGATGATGCTGATGTATTGATAAAAGACGGCAAAATTAGTGCTGTGGGTCAACAGCTTTCCGCTGAAGGTGCAGTAGTTGTTGACGCTAAAGGCAAATGGATTACCCCTGGTATCATTGATGTGCATTCACATTTAGGGGTTTATCCAAGCCCAAATGCCGAGTCACACAATGACGGCAATGAAATGACTAATCCGGTAACCGCTGAAGTATGGGCTGAGCATAGTGTATGGCCGCAAGATCCTGGATTTAATCGTGCCCGAGAAGGTGGTATCACCACGCTACAGATTTTACCTGGCTCAGCTAACCTTATTGGTGGCCGTGGAGTCACGCTCAAAAATGTCCCCGCGACAACCATGCAAGCGATGAAATTTCCTGCCGCGCCTTATGGATTAAAAATGGCCTGTGGTGAAAACCCTAAATCTTTATATGGTAGCCGTAACGAATTACCCATGACACGTATGGGTAATATGGCG
>NZ_PJAP01001062.1:0-2451 GCF_002836795.1 Shewanella sp. 11B5
AAATCACCAGATGCTGGGTTATAAATGCCGTTAGTGGTTTAACTGTTTCAGAACTGATAAAGTTTTTAGTGTCTTTACGGAAGTATCCAACAGACACATAGCTTGATGGGGCGTAATACCACTCAGCAGAGAAGTCGATATTTTCTGATTCTAATGGCAACAATGTAGGGTTACCTGCAGAACCACCACCATTACTTCGATTGGCAAGCGTCGCTAATACCGTACCGCCTTGAATATCTGTGTAGCTAGGACGACCAATGGTTTCACTGTATGCCGCACGAAGCATGACATCTTCTACTACTTCAATATTAAAGTTGAAGCTTGGTAGTAAATAGTCGTAATCACCGGTTTTGGTTTCAAATACTTGCTCACCAGTACCTACTAATGCAATTTCAGTTTCAGCAATCCAGTCAGCGCCATTATATCCTGCAACGGCAGCGGTCGAGGTGACATCAGTTTGCTCATAACGAAGTCCGAAATGCACATCATATGGCATGCCGGCAATTTCATTATCGTAGTTGTACTGTACATAAACGGCTTGTGATTCTTCTTCAGTATAACGATCTGTTTCAGCTGCATAATTAGTAGAAGGGCAGAAGCCATTACCACAATCACCGCTTACTGCAGAAGCATAGTTTGCTGCTGCAAAATCACGTACTGATGCAAAATCCCACATGAAAATGGTATCTAAAACGTCAAAGTTACCGTCTGACAGAGAGAAATCGCCGCCATTAGCGTCAAATTTGTCATGAATGGTATCAGCTGGGAACCATGCATCTTCAAAGTCACCTGCAGAACCTACTCCACCCCAATCGTTACGCTGAACGTTGACGCTTTGTGAGTGGTTGTTAACGTTAGTTAGCGCTACACCAAAGTCGATGCTACCTGCATCTTCAAATAAGTATTCACCGTCAAATTGGTATTGATCAATTTCAGACTTATTACGTGCGTTACCAAAAACAGAACCGGTAAGCATCATGTCTGCAGGTGTCACTGCATTACCACCACCAACAGCAAGTACAGGTAAGTCACCGCTAAAGTCAGTTGCCGCGCTGGTACGCACAAACGCTGCAGTACTTAAATTGTTGTTTGAACCATAAAGGTTATTCGGTTTGTTTTCTGCAACCGAGTTGTGCGCATCAAATGTCAGCTTTAAGTTATCTGTTGCTTGCCATTCAAGGTTAAAACCTAAAGAACCACTTTCGTTACGTACGCCATAGTCACCAGCAGCCATAGATAAATCAGCAGGTGAATCATAAGTTTCAGAGTAAATAAGTGGTGAGGCGATAGGGCCATCAGACCATACGTTTTCAGACGGAACGAAGTTAAACCATGCTGATACGTCATTCGATTGAGTGTCGATGTCGTTACGCATGTAGGTATAGTCTACGCTTGCGACTACACTATCAACCGGGCTGTACTGTAATACTAACTGGCCGTTAGTACGGGTACGTTGTTGTTCTTCAAAACGATAAACAGTGGTTTGCGGAACGGAATAAATATCGCTATCACCAGGACGATTAACTTGGGTGCTGTCTTTAGCCACTCCGCCCCAATCACTGTTGTCAGCAGAACCTGGGAAGCTACGCCAGCCTGTGCCAACCTGTGCTTGTTGGTTACCACTTTCACGTTCTTGGTAACTGGCCGATAGTGAAATACCAAATTTATCATCTGCAAACGTGTTTGAGTACAAACCAGATAGTTCAGGGGTTACTGAGCCATTATCTGTTGATTGGTCATCAACCGCTTTTACACCAAAAGTGGCTTTCAACCCCGGAGAGCTGAATGGCTTGTGGGTTAAAATATCGATAGTAGAACCGATACCACCGGTAGAATCTGAGGCTTGGCTAGTTTTATGAACTTCTACACCGCTGATACTTTCAGATGCGATGTTAGCAAAATCAAATGAGCGCGAGCCTGTAGTGACGGGCATTTGACGACCATTGAGGGTGATCAAGTTGTAATCAGGACCAAAACCACGCACTGATACTTTACTGCCTTCACCGTTAGAACGGTCAATCGATACACCTGTAATACGCTGTAACGATTCAGCTAAGTTAGTATCAGGAAACTTACCAATATCTTCAGCAGAAATAGAGTCAACGACTCCACTTGATGAACGCTTCACATCCATTGATTTAATTAAACTGCCACGAATACCAGTAACCGAAATAACTTCGATATTTTCGTCACTGACTTCATCAGCAGCATGAGCTGGTAGGATACTGCTCATACCAAGGACAAGCGATAAACTGGTCGCAAGCTTGGTTTTGTTAAATGTTCTTGTTTTCATCTAGGAAATCCCCATTGACTAGATTTTGCTTCTCTCAATATTGCGGGTTAGGCGCAAATCGTTTTTTTTAATTCTCCATCGGCGCGGTAAACATTATTTATAATTAGTTGTCATATAAAACATCAAATGTAAGCGCTTACATAAAACTAGTGTAAAAT
>NZ_PJAP01001063.1:0-2449 GCF_002836795.1 Shewanella sp. 11B5
TGAGCACCTTAACTACCTATATGAAACATTAAAAACCTATTTAATGTTGTATTTTCCTGAGCATTTTGACAAAAGTGATGTGCAAGTCTGGTTCTCCGCTTATATCGATAGAAACATTGTTGGTGATGTAAATGGTGAGGTTAGGAAAGAGCTAAATAAGCATATAGATACATTACTGTCTTTAGGGATTAGAGGTCATCAATATGACAGTATGACAGTTGATAGTGCTCGGATTAATTTGACCATGTTACCTCTGGTTGAGCGCGCATATCAGCGTTTAAAAAGTGATTTTTCAAACAGCAGTATCCCAGATTTTAAACTGGTTGATATTCTAAGCTTAGACAGTTTAGATGGTTTGGTGTTCACCAGTGGTCGCCAATTTAATCAAGGCATTCCTGGTCTTTATACTTTTAATGGTTTTCATGGCATTTTTAGTATAGAAAAGAATAAGATAATAAAGAACCTAACCGCAGACAGTTGGGTATATGGTGATGAGTTAGTTGATTTAGACGAACAAGCCAAAGCGCAGATTACTCAAGAGTTAGAAAACAGATACATTCGTGATTATATTTTCTATTGGGAAGATTTCTTAAGCGACCTTGCTATCAAACCATATTCAACACGTGAGGAAGCTGAGAGTGTTACTGCAGCGCTTGCTAGCCCAGATCAACCGATCAAAACCATTATTACAGCAGTTCAGAAAAATGTGAATTTAACTAAGCTTCCTGCCGATTCAAATAATTTAAAGGCCGCGGCGGAAGTGGCCGGTAATATTTCTGATGTTGCATTTCGATCTAAAAAAGCACGATTAAATAGGCTATTACCCGATACAGCAATAGAGTTAGATATTGATTTGCCGGGCAAGGATGTGGAATTTGCTTTTGCAGAATTGCTCAAAATAAATCCTGCTGACATTGATAAAATTCAAACGACATTGCGGGCTCTTAATCGAAACTACAATAAATTATCAATGCAGTTAGAAGGACAAGGTAACGTTGTTAATCAAGCCACAGAAGAAAGCTTTGCTCAACTAGGTTCTAGTTTATCGGAGCAATTGATGGATCTACCTTACCCAGTAAAAAATTGGTTAAGTGAAGTGGCTTATCGTACTCGCTCGTTTGCTAAATCCAATCAAAGTCAGCGTTTCAATGGTATTTGGCGTTCGCAAGTGTTGGCCGAATTCAATCGAGCGATCGCAGGGCGTTACCCATTTGACCGAAAATCGTCAGAAGATGTCAGACTAAAAGACTTCAGTAAGTTTTTTGGTTATGGCGGCACCTTAGATAAATTTTGGGATCAATACCTCGCTTCACATGTAGATACCAGCAAAAAACCTTGGCGTTTTAAGCGTAATATCGGCATTCGTAATGACATTTTAGAAATGTATCAACGCGCTGAAATTATTAAAGAAGCATTTTTCGAACCGGGATCTAAGCAGCCTATTGTTAACTTTTCATTAGAACCGGAATTATTAGATAGAAGTGTGAGTATGTTTTTATTCGAAATAGACAGCCAACAGCTGAAGTATCGACATGGTCCTACTCGCAAAGAATTATTTACGTGGCCTGGCCCTGGGGCAAATAACGAAACACGAATTGCATTTTCACCTCCTAACGGCGGACGCTCTATTAATAAGAAATATGAAGGTGAATGGTCATTCTTTAAATTATTAGATGAATTAAGTAAAAAACGTCCACAAACGAAAAAAGATGGCAAGTTACTCATCAATCTCAAAGGCTACAACGCTGTACTGAAATTGACCGCAAACAGTGTTAACAATCCATTTTGGATGGCAAATATGGAGAAGTTTAGATGTCCTGCGAACCTTTAACATCAGTAGGTTACTGTGGCAAAGTCCCCTCAAAAGGGGATTTTATTCAGCAGAACTTAAATGTTGATTTTCTTAAAAATTGGAATGACTGGTTACAAGCTGTTATTGCGGTGAGTAAAGAACAAACCGAACACAATTGGTTGGATTATTATCTGACGAGTCCCATATGGCATTTTTCGTTATCTGCCGGTGTGTGTTGCGACCAAGCTGTTGTCGGGACCGTCATTCCAAGTGTTGACCATGTTGGTCGCCATTATCCATTCACATTAGCCGGATTACATAATCAATCGGCTTTAAGAGGTTGGAAAGACAATCAATGGGTTGAAGTTTTTGAACAGAATATATTACAAGTGCTTGAAGATGATACTGTTCTCAGTAAATGGTTAGATACCATTACAAAAGAGACTTTAACTGTTGCCGCCAATAACGACAAGCTACTCGAGAGTGAATCGTTAGATCGCAACAAGAAAGCATGGGTATTTCAAGGCGACAATTCTCCTGATGTACTTTTATTACTGGACCAGCAATACAGAAAACGCTTCGATCGTTACAGCATTTGGTGGACAGAGGGCTCTGACGATGTTGAACCGTGCACGATTATTACGGAAGGCTTGCCAC
>NZ_PJAP01001064.1:0-2438 GCF_002836795.1 Shewanella sp. 11B5
CGTTAGCGTTGCGAACTCTGAGGTTAAAATAGAAATCGTTTCAGTGATAAAATATTATTAATTATCAATATTATAAATTACCGATCACTCATGCTTATAAAAACCTATTGCCGATAGGTTTTTAGTTTGACATACTATTGCATACGTTGTTAAGAGAACTATGTAATGCAATTAGGCGATCTAGAAAAGTTAGTACTTCAATTCCTTTGGTCTGAAAAAGAAGCCGATGCGAAGCGTGTTCATATTGCCGTTGGGATGAGTCGTGGTAACTCGTTAAACACGATTCAAACTACATTAGATCGATTATTTAAGAAGAGTCTGTTAAGCCGAACTAAGCAGGGGCATGCACATTTGTACACCGCTATAGTCGATCGTGAATCTCTCATCGCCACGTTAATTACAGATGTTACAGCCGATTTTATCGAAGATGGCGAGCATAGTCTTATTGCTGCTTTTGCTTCCTCGTCAGCCAATCTCGATGATGCTCAATTTGAAGCGTTGGAAAAACTTATCGAACAGCAACGCCAGTTACGTAGCAGGCAAATATAAAATGCTAGAGGGTAACGAGGCTATTTTCTTGAATTTAATGAGTGTTGCAATAACGGCTTTCGTTATCGTGACGATATTAATATCTGCCATTATCCCGTTGATTAAAAATAACCTCAATTCATTTGGTTTTATTGCCCGAAAGCGAACGTTATGGCTATTAGCAACCGCGCCTTGGTGGATAGCTTTATGTTGCGTTGTCATATTTTTTCCACGTCAAGATACTAATAATTTAATCGCTTTGATGGAAAAAATTGCTCATTGGCACCATATTGATGTGTTCAAGTTTACAAGCTGGCATGGCTTAACGTTGGTTGTTGCAGCCCTCATATTGGCTGTGATGATTAACCTTATGTTTGTTCAAGTTCGTCGACACTCAATCGCGATGCACAACCTTTTTAAATTTTCAGATGTGCAACCTATAAGTTGTGATAATAATCAGACTATTTATTCTATTGCATTAAGCATCCCAGCAGCTTTTACAATTGGCTTGCTCAAGCCTAGGGTTTATCTTACCACTGGATTACTTCAACAACTTGAACCATCGGCTCTGGATATCATTATCCAACATGAATTGGCACATGTTCGTGCAAGAGATCCTCTATTTAAAAGTATTTACTCTTTTTTCTGTCTGCTTTATCCAAAGCCAATTCGCCGCATTTTACAACAGCATTTTACCTTGCTCACAGAGCAACAAGCAGACTCCGTCGTAACGGGTTATCACGATAACCTTGATGTGGCACAAACATTAATTTCAGTAGCCAAGAAACAACGTCAGTTTCCCCAAAGTTGTGAGGGGAGTCTGGTTAGTCATTTTAGTCATGATCAAATTACTTTGCGGGTACAAAAGCTTCTATCACCACAGAGCCAAATATCCGAACTTACTCTGGTATTTACGGGACTGTGTTTTCTCACTGCAATGCTGTTTACGGTATTATTGGTAGATGGTCTCCATCATCTAATTGAGACTTATTTTATCCATTGAATCAGGACTATGAATGAATTAATTCGTTAGAACCGTAAAAGTAAAAACCGATGACCAACTGATTTATTTGTTTTGCTTACCACATTCCATTATATCGAATGTTACACACCCATAAGGAAGCTATTTTGACTGAAACAGACACTTTGGAGCCATCCAATGCTAAGTAAATTATCAAGCTATTGCGTGTTCGCAATCCTCATTGGCTGTGCTTTTATCAGTATAGAAGTATTTGCCCATGGGGTTGATGACAACACTCGAGCTTTTTTAGAACAAAATAGTGGCGTGCAGTTTGTACCTTTTCTCTACATTGGTGCTAAGCACATGATTACCGGCTATGACCACTTATTATTTCTGGTTGGTGTTATCTTTTTCTTATATAAAAGCCGAGATGTTTTCTTATATGTCACGATGTTCACTATTGGCCATAGCACTACCTTACTACTTGGTGTTTTAGGTGATATTCAAGTTAATGCCTACCTCGTTGATGCGATTATTGGTTTATCTGTCGTGTACAAAGGATTTGATAACTTAGGCGGCTTTAAGCGTTGCTTTAATTGGCAGCCTAATACCCAATGGGCAGTATTAATTTTCGGGTTGTTTCATGGTTTAGGTTTAGCGACTAAGTTGCAGGAATTCAATTTACCAAAAGAAGGCCTTTTTACCAATCTAGTGGCCTTTAATATTGGGGTAGAACTTGGTCAATTTGCTGCGCTAGTGGTTATTTTGATTGTCATTAATGTATGGCGAAAATGGCCTTCATTTCAGCGTTTTTCTAGGCTTACAAACACTCTATTAATGAGCGCAGGTGTCATGTTGATTGTGTATCAACTGACTGGCTACGTAATTAACAAATAAAAAAGAGATAAATATGCAACATACAGTCAGCAGCAGTACGTTAATTAAAGCC
>NZ_PJAP01001065.1:0-2421 GCF_002836795.1 Shewanella sp. 11B5
GGTAACTTAACCCCAGATGCAGTACCATCAGGAAGTGACTTTTCAACAAATTGCACATCCCCTAACGCAACATCAACCGCAAAACCTGCCGCTTCAAGATTCAAAGCTGCATGAGCTAAAGCCACTAATGCACTACCATCTGTGTTGAGCTTATTGGGCGTGGTTGCCGCACTCATATAATCAAAAGCTTCTGTTAACATGGTGTTTTGATTGAACTGATGGGCAAACTCTCGAAGTAACGCCCCGCCTTTGCTGTCGTTATCTTGTTTACCGTTCCACGCCTTTAGCGCGGCACATGATGCCGAAACATCTTTAGACAATGTTGCGCTAACCATCACCGGCGTAGCCCCTTGTTGCTCACACTGGCTAATTAAGTCGGGTAACACTAATTCAGCAAGATAAGCCCGATTGGATAATAAAGCCGTCTCTAATTCCTCAATATTAAATTTACCGTCATCACCCGCGGCATCTTCCATTAAGGTTAAGCCCATACGAGTACGTAACGATAATTGACCTCGTTCTGGACCGTATAAAGGAGAGTAGTTTTCGAGCGGTGCCGCTAAGTTAGTAGACCAAAAGGAGTTATTTGAGTTTTGCACAAAGTCTGTACGTTCAAGCTTAGGCGCACGTTCATATGGCATTGGCGAATCATAACTAAATACCGAGGTATTACCGGGTAGAATAGTAAACCCTGCTTGGGCTCTCGCCGCTTGTATCGCTGGAGTCGTCTTAATAATATCGACCACTAAGTCAGAAAAACCCGGGACGGTTGAGTCGTCAATATAAAACGCATTGCCTTCTTTATCTGCATACATGGTGTTATTAAAAATCACCCCATCATAATTTTTAAACGCTTGTTGAAACTCATCTTTATTGGATGCAAGGTTCATGGCTAACCAATGATCGAGCGGATCTTTATTGGCCATGTTGGCATCTTGAATAAAGAAAGCCTGGCCATCGTCCCATCCAAATGGCGCTAATGTTGGTGGTGCTTCAACCATCGGACCTTTGGCTGTGGTGTAAATATCCTTCTGTGCTACCAACATGCCAGCGGGGCCTGCATTAACTAATACCGAAACCGTTTCTTTGTTGATTGGCATCGGCGAATTATCGTACATATATTGCAATCTATCACCAGCAACTAACTCAAGGTTATACATTACAAAATGTTCTGCGGTTGAAAAGGTATGGGTCCAGGCTACATCTTTATTAAAACCAATGTTAACCAATCCAGGCATACCGGCTAACGAGCCACCCATCACATCCATTTGCCCTGGTATAGTCAAATGCGACTGCCAAAAACGTAAATTACCGGTATGCGGAAAATGCGGGTTGCCCAACACCATGCCTTTACCATTTTCGGTTTTATCCTTTCCTAAACCCCAACCATTAGAGCCCAAATTTCGCGGATTAGTTTCCGGTGTGGTAATGGTTGCAGACCGTGCGATTAATTTGTTGTTCATATCCTGCACAAACGCAGTTTGCGCAGTGGACGGGGCTGATCCAACAATACGCGGTAAATACTCTTGAGCATCGCCAGGGTTGGCGTAAAAAATTAAATCTAAAAAGTTTGCCGCCCCAGGTAATAGCGCGATGGAAAATAGATAGCTTGCTACATCGACACCGCTAATAGGTTTAACCCACGGTTGACCAGCACAAAATGGCTCACCGGTTTGAGTGCCGGCTTCTACATCAGCTAGATACTGATTATAACCCGCACTAAAACCTTCCATTAATGCACGCGAATTATAACTAAACTGTGGGTATTGGTTTTCTGCAAGCTGCCTGATTTTCAATGCTTTGTAGGCAAAGTCAGAAATTAAGTTACCGTTATCTTCACTGGTTGGAAGTCCGGTTGTAAAGTCAATCGATGCATGGGGGCCAAAGTACATCGACCGTTCAGAATTGGCTTTAATAAAGCCATCCGCTATCACACATAAATTATCTTGTGCTTGGGCATAACCATTACCGAAACCAAGACTCTCTAAATTGTCGGCTGTAATGTGTGGTACACCATATTGAGTTCGGCGAATTTGAACTTTTAAGCTGCCATTAGGAGCAAAAGCTTGTAAAGGAGGAGTAACGACTTCGGGTTGTGGATCTGGTTGAGGGGTTTTACCGTATTGAGTGTCATCACCGCAACCCACTATCGCAACGCTAGAAGCCATACCGATAGCGAGTAGAATTTTATTCAGTTTCATTATTATTATCCTTGTTGTATCCCAATGCTAATCAGCAAAATGGATGAGGTACTTAATCCTTTATGCCTCAATTTAAGCTAACAGCACCGCCAAAGTAATCCCAATCACCTTGAAACGAATGCGCTGTTGTTAAATACAACAAAGACATGCATTGCTATTTAAGCAATCATTCTCTCGTGTGTCTACATCTTGATAGAAATAGCCTCAATAAACTTGAGTA
>NZ_PJAP01000252.1:0-8887 GCF_002836795.1 Shewanella sp. 11B5
TTGGCATTTTATCAATATGATTAGTCAGCAATTGGATAGAGTTGGTCAACAATATCCCCAATTACCACAGGTATTTTGTGGTGGTGTATTTCAAAACAAAACCTTACTCAGCCAGTGTATTGATGATTGTAAACGTGGCCAACGGCAAATTTTACCCAGTGGCCATATTCCCATTAATGACGGTGGTATTGCATTAGGCCAATTGTGGTATGGCATACATCACATGGCGTAAGTGTATCGAGTACTCTTAACTTCTTAACCAATGTAAGTAACTTAAGTAACTTACATTGGTTAAGTTACTTTAATATATGCATTTTTTATCGTAATTGGGCTAACAACCAGAATCGCTAAAGCTGTCATGCAGCATAAAAATTGACCTTCAGATAATTGTGGCATCTGTCACATAATTAACGCAATAACACTGTTGTTCACAGTGTTTATTGCAAAAACTGATGTGTATCAAAGAATCCTTTATCCACTTAACCGACACTAGTTAATAAGAATAACAACAAGGTTAAGGAACATAACATGTGTAAAGATTGCGGCTGTTCAATTACCCATGATCATGACCATACTCTTCATAGTAATCCTCAGCTTAACGATAAAAAGACCTTAGCGGTTATCCATAAAATACTGGATAAAAATGATGTCGAAGCACAGCATAATCGTGATCATTTTGCGGCTCATCAGGTCAGCGCCTTTAATCTAATGAGTAGCCCTGGCAGCGGTAAAACCAGTCTTTTAGAATGTTTACATGAATACCTTGATGCTCGCTATGCCGTAATTGAAGGCGACCTTGAAACCTCACGCGATGCCGACCGTTTAATTGCCAAGGGTATCAACGCCTATCAAATCCAAACTGGCTCTGCCTGTCACCTTGATGCATTTATGGTTCACGGCGCACTGCATCACATTAATTTAGATAATGTTGATATTTGCTTCGTTGAGAACGTGGGAAATCTTGTGTGTCCTGCCAGTTATGATGTTGGCACCCATAAAAATATTGTGTTGTTATCTGTGCCTGAAGGTGACGATAAAATTGAGAAGTATCCGGTGATGTTCCGCCGAGCTGACTTAGTGGTTATCACTAAATCTGACCTACTTCCTTACTTTGACTTTAGTATTGACGAAGCCAAAGCACAGTTAAGTAAATTGAATCCAGATGTCGAATTACTCGTCGTATCAGTGAAAAATCCTGATTCAATGAAAGTATTGGCAACATGGTTTGATGAACATAAGGAATATTAACTATGTGCTTATCAGTACCATCAAAAGTAGTTGAAATTCATGACGATGCAACAGTCACCGTTGACACACTTGGTGTGAAACGTCGGGTAAGTTGTCATTTAATATGCGATCCTTTGGCGTTAGGCGACTTTGTATTGATTCATATTGGCTTTGTGATGAATAAAATTGACCACAATGATGCACAAGAAAGCCTCGATTTATATCAACAAATTGTCGCTGAGATGGAATTGGAGTCTGAGCAATGATTAGCCTCAATGACTTTTATCAAGGATTTCGAGATCCTCAGACAATTCGTCATTTAGCGCAATTGATTGCTCAACAAGCGGCTAAAACGACTGAGCAAATTAACATTATGGAAGTGTGTGGTGGCCATACCCATACCATTATGAAGTACGGTTTATTACAGCTATTACCCGACAATATTCACTTTATTCATGGCCCAGGCTGTCCAGTGTGCGTTATGCCTAAAGAACGAATTGACCATGCAGCCACCCTTGCCTCACAAGCCGATACCATTTTAGTCACCCTAGGCGATATGATTAGAGTGCCGGGTTCAATGGGGAGCTTGGCGCAATTTCGGGCTAATGGCTGCGATATTAGGCCAATATATGACCCATTAGATACCTTGAAAATTGCCCAGGATAATCCTGACAAAACAGTGATTTTTTTCGCTATCGGTTTTGAAACCTCTACGCCCATGACTGCCGCTTTACTGGCACAGGCTGAAGCGCTGAAAATAGATAATATCTTGTTTCATATAAACCATGTGCTGGTTCCACCCGCCATTGATGCTGTGATGTCTGATAGTCGCAGTAAAGTAAACGCTTTTATCGGTCCGGCACACGTAAGCGTGATTAGTGGTGCTCAAATCTACCAATCTACAGTCGACCAATACAAAACACCTGTTGTGGTGTCTGGGTTTGAACCGGTAGATGTGATGGAATCTATTTTACGTATTACACGTCAAAAAGTGGCAGGCAAAGCAGAGCTAGATAACCAATACAGCCGCTCAGTGAGTTACGAGGGCAACATTGCCGCTCAACAGCTGGTCGACAAATATTTTATGGTCCGCGACAGCTTTCGCTGGCGCGGACTAGGCCCTATTGCCAAGTCTGCTCTAACATTACGCCCTGAATATCATCATCGCGATGCTGAACGCATTTATGCAAAAGTATTACCGACAACCGAAATTGACGACCATAAAG
Organism: Shewanella sp. 11B5; assembly: GCF_002836795.1. NCBI lineage: Bacteria > Pseudomonadati > Pseudomonadota > Gammaproteobacteria > Alteromonadales > Shewanellaceae > Shewanella > Shewanella sp. 11B5. The sequence continues at coordinate 2,454 of NZ_PJAP01000252.1, forward strand.
CCTGTATGTGTGGCGATATTTTGCGAGGCTTAGCCAATCCTAAAGACTGCAAAGTGTTTGGCAGAGGTTGCTCACCACAAACACCGCTAGGCAGCTGCATGGTTAGCTCAGAAGGCGCGTGTAATGCTTATTACCGCTATGGAGAAGTTAATCATGACATCTAAAAAGACGATTCAACTTAGCCACGGTGGTGGCGGTAAAGAAATGGATCAATTGATCCACGATTTGTTTTTTAAAGCCTTTGATAATCCTATTTTAACTTCGCAAGAAGACGCGGCCAAATTGAATATGTGTGGCCATATTGCTTTTACCACCGACTCTTTTACCGTTTCACCGTTATTTTTCGCTGGTGGCGATATCGGTAAACTCGCGATTGCAGGCACGGTAAACGATTTAGCCATGATGGCTGCACAACCCGAATATTTAAGCTGTAGTTTTATTATTGAAGAAGGTTTTCCACTGGATGACTTAACCACTATTGTGAATAGCATGGCAGCTGAATTACACAAATCAGGCGCGCGGATAGTTTGCGGCGACACTAAAGTGGTGCCCAAAGGCTGTGCTGATGGGCTATTTATTAATACCTCTGGTGTAGGGCGTATTTTGCATCCTGATATTTCAGTGCGCAATTTACAAGTAGGTGATGCCATTATTGTCTCTCGTGACATTGGTTGTCATGGGGCGGCAATTTTAATGGCCCGTGATGGCTTAACGCTCGAATCTGAGTTACGCAGTGACTGCGATACGCTATGGCCGATTATTGAACAACTGCTGGTGGCAAATATCGATATTCATGCCATGCGAGATGCGACTCGCGGTGGCTTATCTGCAGTACTCAATGAGTGGGCGAAAGCATCGAACATTGGTATTGATGTCGAAGAAGCCAGCATTCCAATTTGTGATGAAGTAAAAGGCTTATGTGAGTTATTTGGCTTTGAGCCTTTTGATTTAGCCAATGAAGGCACCTTTATTATGGCATTGCCTATGGATTTAGCCGAAGGTGCAATTGAGGTGATGCAGCGCTATGGACATTGTGAACATGCAGCAATTATTGGCCACGTTACTGAGCGTCACCCTGGCAAAGTGGTGCTACAAACGCCTTGGGGCAGCAGTCGCTATTTAGATTTACCACAAGGTGAATTACTACCAAGGATTTGTTAATGCACGAATACTCGATTGTGATGTCATTAATGGAACAATGTGAAGCACTTGCACTGCTGCATAAAGCCACACGAATTGAGCAAGTTGAACTGAAAATTGGGGTGTTAAGTGGCGTTGAGCCTGCCCTACTGTCGAAAGCGTTTGAAACCTTTAAATTAAACACTGTTTGTCATGAGGCAAGATTAGTTATTAATGTGCAGCCATTAGTATTGCAGTGCAATCACTGCAAACAACAATCGCAAGTAGATGAACGAACCATTGTTTGCCCTATTTGCCAGTCTAATAAAACCACCGTGATTGACGGTGAAGACATGATGTTAATGCAGCTTGTGATGGATACGTAGCACGAGTTTTTATCAAAGCGTTATATTGAAATACCCTAACCTAATAACCAGAGTAACCTTAAAATAGAAGGACAACACCATGAAATACTTATCAATTGCCTTTATCCTTGCCACTATTCCATCTATTGCTATGGCACATGAGGGCCATGGTGGTGTTGGACTGTTTCACCATTTTATTCAATTAACACCCGCCATTGCTCTTGTGGCCATTGTGGCGTTTATCTATTGGAAGCGCACTAAGTAATTGCCTAACCTGTAGTCAACACGTACTGTGGAGCAAAGCTAAGATGGTTGCTAGATCAACGCGATTAAACATTGGTTAACACATTGCTTTAAACGTTGAGAATATGATGCTCCCAAACAAATAAGCCTTCCATCGGAAGGCTTATTATCTTGTTGCATTACAAATAGGCTTAGAACATTTCTGCAGGCATTGCCATTATCGATTTATCACCTTGATTAACTTGTGATAAATGATACTGAGATTTTGATAACAGCTTATCCATATAGAAGTCAGCCACAAACTGCTTTTGGGCAGCAAAGGTTTTATCTTCATGGCTTGACGCTTTGTCGGCCATCAATAACCAGAAGTAACCGTATAGGGCATAACCAAAGGCATCTAAGAAGTCGACCGCACAAGAATTGACTAATGCTGGTTGAGTTTTCTTGTTGTCATTGACGTAGTTAGCTGTCGTGAGCAACTCAGCAAACACTTGGCTTACCATGGCTTTATGTTCAGCATTAGCTTGAGTTAATTGTGCAAGACTTGAATTCACTTCAGCAACAAATTCAGTCAAAGTGACCACGTTGTCGTAAGTAATTTTACGGCCTAAAAAGTCGATTGCTTGAATACCGTTAGTGCCTTCGTATATTTGTGCAATACGGGTATCACGAACAAATTGCTCGATTCCGGTTTCACGAATATAACCATGACCGCCAAACACTTGTTGGCCTATAACTGTGGCATCTAAACCGCGGTCGGTTAAAAATGCTTTTGAAACAGGTGTGAGCAAACCAACGTACCTAGCCGCTTTAGCTTGCACATCGCCGCTGGCATATTTTGCTAAATCTAGCTGCTTACCGGTATAAACCGATAATGCACGGCCTGCTTCTGTCATCGCACGGATAGTTAATAACATGCGACGTACATCGCCATGCACAATAATCGGATCAGACGTTGCACCCGTTGCAGAACCTGCTGCAGCAACACCCTGTAGGCGTTCTTTAGCATAATCACTGGCCATTTGATAAGCCGCTTGTGCGTTACCTAAACCTTGTAAACCAATGGCTAAACGTTCGTAGTTCATCATAGTGAACATACACACTAAACCGCGGTCAGGCTCACCAACTAAAAAGCCTTTGGCATTATCGTAGTTCATCACACAGGTAGCAGACGCTTTAAGACCCATTTTGTGTTCAATAGAACCCACCGTAACACCATTAGATTCGCCTAAGCTACCATCTGCATTTACGCTGATTTTAGGTACGATAAACAATGATATGCCTTTCGAACCGGGCAGTTTTGCTAATACTAAATGAATCACGTTTTCAGTTAAATCATGATCGCCGCCAGTAATAAAAATCTTGTTACCGGTTATAGAATAACTGCCATCATCAAGTGGTTCAGCTTTAGTACGAATACCTTTTAAGTCAGAACCTGCATGTGGCTCGGTCATGTCCATTGCTCCGGCCCATTGGCCAGAATATAAATTAGGTAAATAAGTTTGTTTTAATTCGTCATTGGCATGTGCATTAATACATAACGCTGCACCAGCGGTCAGGGAGTTGTATAACGTAAACGAGTTACACGCGCTGTAACTCATTTCATCGACTAACACGCCAAGCATTTTCGGCATCCCCATGCCACCAAAATCTGACTCGCCGCAAAGCCCTACCCAGCCACCTTCAGAAAACTGTTGATACACTTCTTTAAAGCCATCTGGAGTAATAATGTCATTACCTTTATGAACCACACCTTGCTCATCACCACTGCGATTTAAAGGGTGAAGCAGATCACGGCTGATCTTATTCGCTTCATCTAGAATGGCTAATGCGGTATCCATGTCGACAACATCTGCCATAGCAGGAAGTTGTTCCCACGTAGCTTGGGCATCAAATACCTGTTCCAACAAGAATTGCATGTCCTTCAACGGGGCTTGGTATGGGTTCATAAGAGTCTCTTAAACAAATAATTAAAACAGTTGTTTTAATTTATACTAAAGCGTCACAAAAAGAAAAGCTTTTTAGCAATTATCTAACCATAATTTGACGAATGTCGACTCATACCAGCCTTTATCTCGATAGTTTATGTTTCTCAGCCCAATAGGGTTCCAATGAGTTACAATTACCCGTACGATCCTTGAGTTAGCAGCTTATTTGATTGAGATCTGTGGTCTTTTTGAACTTTACTTTATGACCCAATAGTTCCAAACCCAAGTATTAAACCTTAGTATTAAGCCCGAGTATTAAACACGAATATTAAACTCTAGTAATAAACCATAGCGAACGGCACTTTTATGCATACACGTACTGAGCAGATCCCTTCATCATCTTCCCTATCTGGGCACTATCAGCAGATCACCGTCATTGGCAATGCACATGGCGATTGGCAACCTGCCGACATAGGACATACTTTCATTTTTAATGGGACTGAACATGATGCCGATAACGTTATTAACATTTGTAATGGCCCTTATGCCGGTTCGCATCAAGCCTTCGTTGTCAGTAATAGTCTAGATGACAATCAGTTAGTTTCATTACTAACCGAAGTGGGTGAAAAACTCGAAGGACAACTTAACTGCTGGCCATCTTCGGGATTGGCGACCATTCTATTGATGTCGTTGATGGCAACACAGGTCAATGTACAACGTATGTCTTTATTACCGTCTTTAGCGAGACCCAACGATATGCCCGCTTCAGAACATTTGCCTTGCATGGTGCATAATTGGTTAGGTGAGCGCCGTATTGCATTAGGTTTGCAACTCACCAATAATAATATTCAGTGGCCCGAATTGTTTGTAGATGATGCATCTACCCTATTGCTACACGATGTTGAACCTGTTGATATTAATCCGTTTGAAGTACTGTTGAGCGATGCGGTTCGTCGACGCCAAAATGATATATTGACCCCAGACAACGCTGATCCGCAATTTAAAATCGCCCAGCGTTTAGCCTTGCAAGTAACGACCGAACAACCTGATAATCTTGAAGTACAATATGCGTTGTTAGCCGCCTTGAGTAACTTACCAAGCGTGCAATGGTTAACCTATGCTAACCAAAGCGACCTAATTATGGCCGAGTCGTTGTTTTACAATCAGTATCCACAAACAGCCAGTTATTGGTACCTTATGGATAATCAAGCATCACAATACTTAGACACAATCCGCCATCACCTTGCTTATTGTCAGCAAGTCATTGCGTTAACGGCAAAACAGGCTAATGCAGACTCGTAAAATATTGATTAACACCAAACAAAAAACGCCTCTATTTAGAGGCGTTTTTTGTTAATGATTAACGGTTAATGGTAACACTTACCACATTAAATCATCTGGAATTGCATAATCTGCATATGGGTCATCGGCTCCGCTCACTTGCGCAACAGAATCTTTAGCGGCTTTATCCCACAAGTAACCACACCATTGTGGAACAAGTAACTTCACTCGCTCTGCGAGCTTATGCGGTACGATGTAGGTTTTATCTTCATAACGGACGATGCCTAAACTGCCATTGAGTAAATCAGCTTGGATTTTATCGGTAATATAAACCGAATAAATCTTGTTTTCTAACGTGAAGTTAAACTTAAGCTCAGCATCACGCGCTACGGTAATAGCAAACTTAGAAAACTCGCTGATTAAACCACGCACTTGACCTTTTTCAGCTGCTTCAGCAAAGCGCTTTTCATTCAATGCTTTATCTTTTTTCGCTTGCACTAACTTTTGCTCAGCAATTTGTTGCTTAAGCTCTGAGCTGCCGTCGTCAACTTTAGCTTTTTTGTCACGACGCTTTTGTGTTTTTGCGTCACGTACTTTTTGTTTACTGGCAAGACCTGCTTTAAGCAGTTGGTCTTGTAATGCGTTAGCCATGGAATTTACCTTTAAATTTATCGATTTTTATAAACCGTGCTTGGCGGCTATGTCGCCTAATTCTGTCATTGCAATACTGGCACCACCCAATGACCAACCACCGTCTACTGGTAATACAACACCGGTAATGTATGACGCCATGTCGGATGCAAGGAATAAGGCTGCGTTGGCAATATCTTGACCTTTGCCATTGCGTTTTAGCGGCACACTATTGGCCACTCGCTGTTGCATTTCATCACTGGGCGCTAAGCGGTTAAAGCCTTCGGTATCTGCAATTGGACCTGGTACGATAGAGTTAATTCGTATCCCTTCAACACCCCACTCTAGTGCTAATGTACGAGTTAACATATCGACGCCGGCTTTAGCGGCGCAAACATGCACTTGTAATGGCATCGCGATATACGCTTGTGGTGCTGAAATTTGAATAATGCTGGCATTCGGACGTGATAATAATGGGTAAGCTTGTTTTAACACTTGAAAACTGCCAATTAAATCAATATCAATAACCGATTTAAAACCATTGTTCGAAAGCTTTGCCGCACTGGCCGGAAAGTTACCCGCAGCCCCACTCACTAACACATCGATATGACCGTAGAGATCTGCAATTTTTGCAAAACCAACCGTTAATGCATCATTGTCACGTACATCAAAACTGACGCCTAAATGCTTGGCGTTTGGGTTAGCTTGGTTCAGTAATTCTACCGCGGCATTAACTTTATCAATACTGCGACTCGCGACCGCAACATTGGCTCCAGCGCTAGCAAATTGAATCGCAACTTGAAGGTTTATTCCAGATGTACCGCCAACCACAACAACATTTTTACCTGTGTAATCAAATCCTTTGCCA
>NZ_PJAP01001066.1:0-2414 GCF_002836795.1 Shewanella sp. 11B5
CCAATCAAAATGAAGTATGGAGAAGCCATTTCTTGGTCTGATTTGATTGTGTTAGCGGGTAATGTATCGCTTGAAAATATGGGCTTTAAAACCTACGGTTTTGCCGGTGGACGTCATGATGATTGGGAACCAGACATGGTGTACTGGGGACCAGAAATTGAAATGCTTGCTAGCGACAGAGAAGATAACGGCGGCAAGTTACAACGTCCGCTTGGTGCCACTCACATGGGCTTAATATACGTAAACCCAGAGGGGCCAAAAGGCGTACCAGACCCATTGGGCTCAGCCAAAAATATTCGTGTAGCCTTTGAACGTATGGCGATGAACGATGAAGAAACACTAGCCCTAATTGCGGGTGGACACACATTTGGTAAAATGCACGGTGCGCACAAGCCTAAAGATTGTCTAGGCGCTGAACCTGCTGCAGCGGGTATCGAAGAGCAAGGCCTTGGCTGGAAAAACAAATGCGGTAAAGGACACTCTGAAGACACTATCACCAGTGGTTTAGAAGGTGCTTGGACTCAAGCACCAACAAAATGGACCTCTTTATATCTAAGTAATTTACTTACCTTCGAGTGGAAACAAACTCGAAGCCCTGCTGGCGCTATCCAATGGATTCCTACAGACGAGTCGTTGCATAAAGCGGTTCCTGATGCGCATGTTAAAGGCAAGTTTCACGCTCCTGTCATGACAACAGCAGACTTAGCATTAAAGTATGATCCTGAGTATCGAAAAATTGCTGAACGCTTTTTAGCTGATCCAGAAGAATACCGCTTAGCTTTCGCTAAAGCTTGGTACAAACTGACCCATAGAGATATGGGCCCATCACGTAATTTCTTAGGCAAAGAAGTCCCTAAAGAAAGTCTAATTTGGCAAGATCCTATAGATGATAAAACACAATCAAATATAGATGCTGATGGCGTGCAAGAACTTAAAGCACAAATTCTAAAGTCTAACCTAACCGTGTCAGAGTTAGTGCGTGTGGCTTGGGCATCTGCGGCAAGTTACCGTCATTCAGACATGCGCGGTGGTGCAAACGGTGCACGTATTGCATTATCACCTCAAAAAGACTGGTCGGTAAATAATCCGGCTGAAACCGCTAAAGTGATTAAAACACTAAAAGCGATTCAAGAGGACTACAACGACAGCTTGTTTAGTAAAAGCAAAGTATCACTGGCCGACTTAATCGTTCTAGGGGGCACTGCTGCAATAGAAAAGGCCGCTAAAGATGCAGGTTTTACTGTATCAGTGCCATTTAATGCTGGTCGTGGTGATGCCACACAAGCAATGACCGATATCAATGCCTTTAGTTTACTTGAGCTAACATCTGATGGTTTTAGAAATTACTTTGACGCACAGCAAAGCTACAAGTCGCCTGTGGACATGTTAGTTGATAAAGCAGACCAACTTAACCTATCGGTGCCAGAAATGACCGTTTTAGTGGGTGGATTACGCGCACTTGACGCTAACTACAAAGGGCTAAAACACGGAGTACTCACAAGCACTCCAGGCACCTTAAACAATGACTTTTTCGTCAATTTACTCGACATGTCTACGGTTTGGAAAAAATCGTCTACCGATGGTATTTATGAGGGATTTGATCGTCAGTCAGGTCACAAAAAATGGACAGCCACCTCAGTCGATTTAGTCTTTGGTTCAAACTCAGAGCTTCGTGCAGTATCTGAGGTGTATGCGTTTGATACATCGAAGCAAAAATTTGTCGAAGACTTTGCAGCAGCCTGGACTAAAGTAATGAACCTAGACCGTTAATGTTAAGCCTAGCGACTAAGTGCGGCAAAACGTAATAGTGGCAGCGTAACAGAGCTTGAATTTACAACATTCAGAAGCGAATCAATCGATTCGCTTTTTTTTATCTATAACACTCAAATAACCTTCGCTAAGCACACGACTATCAGATAATAACGTCTTATTCCAAGTGCGTAAGTAGAAGCTTTAGCCACCAAGTTGGCTAATGAAAACGGCTAATGTCGAGCTGTACGAAAGTGCATGCTGTCATTTACACCGTGACGTTTCACAAAATATTTATGACTGAATTATTTTGCCACTATTACAGACAAAATATGGATACACAAAATAAAAAAGGAGCCTGGTTATGGCTCCTTTTTTGGGATAAATGATCGATATCAATAAGCTTTTATAAATAAGCTATTCTTGATAGCTTTTTAGCTTAGAAACGGCCAACAACACCCACACCAACAAATAAACCGTCTACGTCAGAATCGAGTACTTTTGCTAGCTCAAATGTAGCAGAGAAAGCGTCAGACATGCGTAACCAGTAAGCTGTTTTAGCAGTAAAGTTATCGTCTGAACCGTTATCGTCATAACCCAAACCAACAGACCATTCTTTGGTTACATACCAGTCAGCATTTACGTTGAAGATATCGTCAGCATCG
>NZ_PJAP01001067.1:0-2409 GCF_002836795.1 Shewanella sp. 11B5
AAGTGCTTCTTCAACAGCAGTATTACCACCACCAATCACCGCAACTTTTTGGTTACGATAAAAGAAACCGTCACATGTAGCGCAGGCAGAAACACCGCGGCCCATAAATGCTTCTTCAGATGGAAGACCTAAGTATTTAGCAGATGCACCAGTGGCAATAATTAATGCATCACAGGTAAATTCGCCATTGTCGCCTTTTAAACGAAAAGGACGCTCAGTTAGGGTCACTTCATTGATATGATCGAAAATAATTTCGGTATCAAACTTTTCAGCGTGTTTTTGCATGCGATCCATTAATGCTGGACCGGTTAAGTCTTCAGCATCGCCTGGCCAGTTTTCCACTTCAGTTGTGGTTGTTAATTGACCACCTTGCTGCATGCCTGTGATCATCACAGGATTTAAATTTGCACGCGCTGCATAAACAGCAGCGGTATAGCCGGCAGGGCCAGAACCTAAAATTAGTAGGTTAACGTGACGAGCTTCACTCATGATTTTGTTCTCCGATAACATGCCTTAAGCAATTTGCATGGGATTGTATGGAATTTACCTCTGCGGGTAAAGTGAAGTTGAGTGTAGGAAATCGATTGGGGTTATCTATTGTGTAAATATTCCGTTTCAAGTGAGGTAATGGTGCACATTAGCTTGCTTGAAACGGTTACTTGTCGCTCTATACTGTTTGTTAGCGTAGGTTTAGTAAACCAAGTGACAGGTTGGTAAATTATTTTTTTCCAAATAATTCTGATGGTATTCCTCGGCAATGTGGAATGTTTGTATCGGTACAATTTCAGTCACAATATGACGCTGCCCCCATTTACCGCTGCGTGCTAATGCCAGTTTTGAGCTTTCAGCTTGGGCTTTTTGCTCTTTATCGTGGAAAAAAATCGTACTGCGATATTGAGTGCCAATGTCGCCGCTCTGCATATTCAGCATGGTTGGGTTGTGATTTTTCCAAAAAGTGTCCAACAAGTCGTTGTAACTGACGATTTCTGGATCAAACTCAACTTGAACCACTTCTGCATGACCAGTGGAACCCGTCTTCACTTCTTTATATGTCGTCGCACTGTCTTTGCCACCCATGTAGCCACACGTTGCGTTACTGACGCCGTTAATTTCACGGAAAAAATATTCCACACCCCAAAAACAGCCTGCACCAAATGTTGCTAACGCCATGACAAACCCTTAAAACAAATTATAGAAGTCTAGATGGCTGTAATTGTGTTGAATATCGACAATATTTGCAAGCAAACTTTTATTAATAAATAAATCTAAGTTATGCCACCAATAAAATAGCGTTTGGCTATGATAGAATCCGCCACAATAGGCAGTAATAGTTAACATCGTTTTACGTCAAAGTTAATTACGCCATATAATAATGAGACAAGGAGTTGATAGTGTTATCTGACCTGATGATAAACCGCGATTTTTTAGCCTATACCTTAGCCAATCCAAATCAATTACCTGCGGCATATGATTTTATGTTGGCAGATCATACTCGCGTAGATGTGTGGGATACGGGAGTGATTGTATTTACGCCTGCTAATGCCACCAAAGACATCGTGCTGTCTTGTGCTGTGCACGGTAATGAAACTGCGCCGATTGAAATCTGTAATCAACTCATTAAAGATTTGCTCAGCCAACGCAATATTGCCAAGCAGCGTGTGATGTTTTTAATTGGTAACCCTACTGCTATTCTCAATAAAACCCGTTTTATTGATGAAAACATGAATCGTCTTTTTAGTGGCGCGCATTCTAAAGGTGAGGGCTTAAGCCATCCAGAGCGTCACCGTGCCAAAGCATTAGAGCAATACGTGGCTGATTTTTTCAATGCTAATAGCGACAACCAACGTATTCATTACGACTTACATACTGCCATCCGTGCCTCAAAGCATGAGAAGTTTGCCATTTACCCATACCGCCCAGGCCGTGCTTTCAGCGGTGAACAAATTATGTTTTTGGCGGCATGTGGCGTTGATACTATGTTGTTTCACCACGAACCAACAACAACGTTTAGTTATTATTCGTCAGAGCAATTCCAAGCAGATGCTTTTACAGTGGAATTAGGTAAAGTGATGCCATTTGGCCAAAATGACATGAGTCGTTTTGCACAAACTCATACTATGCTTGAAAAGTTGATTACTGAAACTAAGTTAGCACCTGTTGAGTTCGACCCTAGCAAGGTCAACTTGTATAAGGTATCGCGCTCTATTAACAAGCACTTTGATGATTTTGAATTTAGCTTTGCAGGCGATGCAGAAAACTTCAGTGCCTTTAGTCAGGGCGAGGTGTTAGCGACAGAAGGTGGTAATGCCATCATTGTTGAATACCCACAAGAAGCCATCGTATTTCCCAATGCAAATGTGCCCATTGGGCAACGTACAGTGCTATGTTTAGTACCTGCACCAAACGAGT
>NZ_PJAP01001068.1:0-2406 GCF_002836795.1 Shewanella sp. 11B5
GTTATGCTACAGGTAATGCTTTAGCTCAAGCTGGAGTAATAAGTGGTGCTGATATGACCATTGAAGCGGCATTAGCCAAATTGCATTATTTGTTGTCTATAGGATTAACTCCAGCGCAAATTAAGCAACGTATGCAGGAAAATCTGATTGGTGAACTGACGACGGACTAGATTACGTTATTGATATTTATGTGGTTATTATCTTAACCACATAAAAGCTAAATAAAAATGCGAGCTAATGAGCTCGCATTTTTTGTCTTATAATATCCATTACTGATAACACATATTATTCAATTTCAGATGATTATAAATCAGCTTCTTTAAACTCGGCGATAGGATCGCCTTTAAATTGTTTTTTCAGCTCAGATTTGGACAGCTCATTAATATTACCACCCGCTGCGATAGTAAAATGTTCAGTTTGATGTAACTTACGCGCTTGATACAACATCACCACTTGTAAGGTCGACTCACGCTGTGGTTCTGTTAATACTGTGCCGTCATCCCACTTACCAAGCTCCGTTGCAGACAACAAGCGTAGGTATACTTCTTCAGGCATTTCATCAATGACTTTATTGATATCGTTCATACTGATTTCCGTTTATGTAACACTATTCTAACTCTGGTAACAAGATAACCCGTAAAGCCAATAACAAAACTTGCAATCGCGATATAAGAAGTTAGCCCTTGTGCAGGCTCTCCTCCCCAAAACCACACCACAACCCCTGCTATAAACAATGTCAAAAAGATAAAGCTTTGGGTCATTAAGCTATTTGAACGCTCAATGTGACTGATAATCGTTAATGACTCAGTATTACCAGTCAAGTCGGTTTTACAATGCTCACATTGCTTAGCCAGACTTGAAATTCGCTTTTGACATTTAGGACATGCAACTAAGGCCATAATTTATTCTACCTGCTTGATCATCTGAAGATAAAAATTACTGCTTACAGTCGCGATTATAAATTATCAACCACAGCTAACATCGCAACTAATGACGCTTCACCTAAATATACGCAACGCTCTGGAGACCAGCCCACAAATGGGTCGGCTAAATTAGCATTGTCTTTAAATGGCATTTCTAACGTGTTCGATAAACAACTGAACGTATTGGCTACCCAGTTAGAACCCACGGTTAAATTCGCTTTACCTGGCTCATCTTTATCGTAACCAAACTCTGTTTGGAAATCAGCGCTGGCAATGGTCAATGCACTGAGAAATTGCTGTTGTAATTGAGCCATTTTATCGTTGTAGCTTGGCACCCCTTCACAACCGGCAAGGAACACATAAGGAAGACCTTCATCGCCGTGCACATCGTAAAATAAATCAACACCAGTTTGATGCATTTTATTAACGACATAATACACTTCAGGGCTTTTTTCTAAGCTCGGTGTTTGCCATTCGCGATTTAAGTTAGTACCTACAGCATTAGTACGTAAATGGCCGCGTGCGCTGCCATCTGGATTCATATTAGGCACAATATAGAAATTGGCTTTGTCTAATAAGGCTTTTGAAGTTGGACAATCACTATCGAGTAATTGATTTAGCAAGCCTTCGACTAACCATTCAGCCATGGTTTCGCCTGGGTGTTGACGTGCAGTGATCCAAATATTCTTTTTATCTGGGTTAGCATCACCAATTTTAAGCAAAGTCATGTCGCGACCATCAAGCGTTAACCCAAGATGTTCAAGACTCACTGCTGGATGTAATTGCACTTCACTGATTAAATCTAAATGACGTTCGTAGCTGTACGGTGCAAAATAAGCAATTTGAATGGCTTCACAATCGAGCTCGGCTTGGATGGTTAATTTGCCATCGACATACTGAGTAGGTAATCGGAACCATGTTTGGCGATCATAACTGGCAACGGCTTGATACTCTTCCCAACCTATTGGGTAAGATGCACTACCGGCATTGAGAATATTAAGGGTATATGTCTGACCGACTTCCCCTTCTAAACGAAAGTTAAACCATTGATAAAACTCACCACCAAAATCGGGACGAATGGCGAGTTGTATATCATCATGTTTGTCTAGATTAATGACGTCAATATTGCCGCCGTCAAAGTTTGCTGTAATCCGCATTAGATTATCCTTTATTGCTTGCGCTTATTTTGGGCTTAATAACGATTGGTATTAGCCTTATTTTATGCGCCATAGCTTATCAAATGCGGCAATTGGTGTGAACCATTAAAAGCTAAAGCTGTAACCTTGACCGCGAACGGTATTAATTAGTTCGCGTGGTAAATTACGTTTGACTAATTTACGGCGAGTATTACTGATATGCATGTCTAAATTACGGTCAAAACGTCCAAGTTCTTTATGCAGCACTCGAAGTTGTAATTCTTCTTTAGTAACCACCTCGCCTTGCCTATCAAATAAATATTTGAATAATCGATATTCTGTTTGCG
>NZ_PJAP01001069.1:0-2405 GCF_002836795.1 Shewanella sp. 11B5
CCTACAATTCAAATGCCAATGATGTCGGTGAATTTATCGCAAAACGTCTACCTTCAAGTGACTTAGCAACTCCAGAGGCTGATGGTAAAACCATTCTAGACTGGGCTGCTGCCAATGGTCATGATGGTAGCCCGATTACTACCGCGATTAAAGAGCGCGTTGGTGGCTAATTCTGGCGATGTGTAATCGTATGAGTCAGTCAATGTAAATAAAAAATGCCGATAAGTAATTATCGGCATTTTTTATGTCGATAATTCACTCATTATGTTGATTAGCAATGACTATAATATCAGTCCTATACATGTCTATTTATTCTTTTGTTTCAATTTTTAGTTTGCTTACTCGTAATCTGTCATCTGCTTATCTATTTCGCTCTAAAATTCATTTTCTATCAATCCAGAAGCAAACTATTCATTCAGGGTTGAGCTATCTATTACAGTAAAGGCTTACTACGCGTTACGAACAGAAGTTAAAAGCACACTCAGTTGGCTGCTCTGCTTCAGGCATCATATTCTGCTATCTATAAATCTATTTATTTCATTTATCATCTGAGTGTAAGTTACCCGTAATCAAATATTACAGGCAATAAAAAGGCCCCAAAGGGCCTTTTGTGAATACTAACTTATATTGTATAGATTAAACCTTGAACTCGCGTACCGAGGCTTGCAGTTCTTCAGCAAGCATAGCGACTTGCTGACTTGATTGTGCGGTTTGATCTGCACCTATCGAGGTTTCTTCTGAAATAGAGGCAATATGTTCGAGCTTCTCTGAAACTTGCTGGCTAACGATATTTTGCTCTTGAGCAGCTTGAGCAATATGGTTACCAGAATCAAAGGCTCGGTGAACTGACTTACTAATGGTCTCTAAGGCTAGATTTGATTGTTCGTTCTTTTCAACACAGCTCTCTGCTTGAGTACGACCTAATTCCATAACCGCAACGGCTTCTTGCGTACCAAGTTGCAATACTTCAATCATCTGCTGAATTTCACTGGTTGAGTGTTGGGTGCGTGACGCTAAGTTACGTACTTCATCAGCAACAACGGCAAAGCCTCGTCCTTGTTCGCCAGCTCTAGCGGCTTCAATAGCAGCGTTTAGGGCAAGTAAGTTAGTTTGATCTGCAATCCCACGGATCACATCTAAAATAGAGCCGATTGACGCACTGTCGGAATGGACTTTATTAATAACAATACCAGCTTTAGCAACTTCTTCAGCAAGAGCAAGAATGGTATTTTTGCTTTCTTCTGCAAGCGTACGCATATGCTGTGTTTCTTGGTCAGCTTGTTTAATCTCATTCAGTGCTTGATCGGCGCTCATTGATACCTGTTGTGCACTTGAACTCAGTTCCGTGGTTGCCGCAGCAACTTGGTCCACTTGACTCTTTTGTTCTTGAATACCAATAGTGGTTTGCGAGGTAATCGCAGAGGTTTCTTCTGCCGCAGCAGCTAACTGATTTGAACGATCAACGATACCAACAATAAGGCTACGTAGGCTGTCGACTAATCGGTTGCAGTTTTTGGCTAATTCTGCGAATTCATCATGGCCAGTGTCATCTAATTTATGGGTTAAATCACCAGATGCTAGAACATTTAAGGCTTTATTGACTTTCTCTAACGAGCGGGTCAGTGGTTTAACAACAGCAATACTGACAATAATGGCGACGATGATGGCGGTTAATACCACCAGTAGCGTTTTAATGGCTGCAGAATCAATAATTTCTAATGCTGTAGTGCTGATATCTCCCGCGAACGTGTCGATTGATTTTGCTAACACGGTCATTTTTTTGTTGACGTCTTTGGCTGAGTTTTGCGTATCTGCTAACTGTTTAGCAGCAGCAAACTCATGATTTAATTGTTGTTGTTTTAGGGCTAAAAGTGAGTCGCTGCCTTTTAGTAACTTAAAGACTTTTGCACTTTCTGTGGTTAAATCTTCTAAAATTGAACTGCTGACAATACCACTGCCTTGACGGCCAATATGATCCAATTTGGATGAAGCTTCACTGACCATGTAATCGAGTTCTTTGATGATTAGGTCATACTTGCTTTGTTCGGTTGAGGCGACTAAATCATAAATTGTGGTAATGATATTGATAAATGTACTATCAACGAGGCTGGCTGATGCGGCCAAACTGCGTTCAGTTTGATCTTCACTAGTTTCTAGGTCGATGATGTCTAATAAAATAGATGATGAGTCGTCTGCAGCATTTTCAAGGTTACTGCGCATTTTGAGTAATTTTTCTTGCAAGCTTAGGGCACTTTCGCGCTCTACGAGCATTTTTGTAGCACTCGCTTCATATACTGCGTAGCTTTTAGTTAACGCTGCCAACGGCGCAGTAAGTTGATTCTGTTTGCTTACTAAATTATTTAAGCGAGCTAGATCTTTTTCAAATGCGTTATCTAAGTCAGTGA
>NZ_PJAP01001070.1:0-2402 GCF_002836795.1 Shewanella sp. 11B5
TTTTAGATAAAAGCTTTGGTTCGCCAATGATCACCAAAGATGGTGTGTCAGTTGCTAAAGAAATCGAACTAACAGACAAGTTCGAAAACATGGGCGCACAAATGGTTAAAGAAGTTGCTTCTAAAGCCAATGATGCTGCCGGTGACGGTACCACTACTGCAACAGTATTAGCACAAGCTATTGTTGTTGAAGGCCTAAAAGCAGTTGCAGCGGGTATGAACCCAATGGACCTTAAGCGCGGTATCGACAAAGCAGTTATCGCAGCCGTTGCTGAACTTAAACTACTTTCTCAAGAATGTTCAGACACTAAAGCCATTGCTCAAGTAGGTACAATTTCTGCTAACTCTGACGAGTCAATCGGCGACATCATTGCAACCGCAATGGAAAAAGTTGGTAAAGAAGGCGTTATCACCGTTGAAGAAGGCCAAGCGCTTGAAAACGAATTAGACGTTGTTGAAGGTATGCAGTTTGACCGTGGTTACTTATCACCATACTTCATCAACAAGCCAGAAACTGGCAGCATTGAATTAGACAGCCCATTCATTTTATTAGTAGACAAAAAAGTTTCTAATATCCGTGAATTGTTGCCAATCCTTGAAGGTCTAGCTAAAACAGGTAAGCCATTGCTTATCGTTGCAGAAGACGTTGAAGGCGAAGCATTAGCAACACTCGTTGTGAACAACATGCGTGGCATCGTTAAAGTTGCTGCTGTTAAAGCTCCTGGCTTTGGTGACCGTCGTAAAGCAATGCTTCAAGACGTTGCTATCCTAACTGGCGGTACTGTTATCGCTGAAGAAATCGGTCTAGAACTTGAAAAAGCCACTCTAGAAGATTTAGGTACAGCTAAGCGCGTAATCATCACTAAAGATAACACTACAATCATCGATGGTAGTGGCGACCAAGTGCAAATTTCTGCACGTGTTTCGCAAATCAAACAACAAGTTGAAGATTCAACTTCAGACTACGACAAAGAAAAGCTTCAAGAGCGTATGGCTAAGTTAGCTGGCGGTGTTGCAGTCATCAAAGTTGGCGCAGCAACAGAAGTTGAAATGAAAGAGAAAAAAGCTCGCGTAGAAGATGCATTGCATGCAACTCGCGCAGCGGTTGAAGAAGGTGTGGTCGCCGGTGGTGGTGTTGCCCTTGTTCGCGTAGCAAGCAAAATTAAAGATGTTGAAGTATTGAACGAAGACCAAAAGCACGGTGTAGTAATCGCACTACGTGCTATGGAAGCGCCTTTACGTCAAATAGCAACTAACGCTGGTCAAGAAGCATCAGTTGTCGCTAACACTGTTAAAAACGGCGAAGGTAACTTCGGTTACAACGCTGGTAACGACACTTACGGTGACATGTTAGAAATGGGTATCCTAGACCCAACTAAAGTAACTCGTAGCGCACTACAGTTCGCCGCATCTATTGCTGGTCTTATGATCACAACAGAAGCGATGATTGCTGAAGTACCACAAGATTCTGCGCCAGATATGGGCGGAATGGGTGGTATGGGCGGAATGGGCGGCATGATGTAAGCCGAGCGCCAAGATTTAATGTGTTATAAATCAATGTTTTACATTTTCGTGTAGACGGTAATGTAGACAGTAAGGGATACCTAGCTGAAGACAGCGGTATCCCTTTTTTATTAGCAACGCCATCCTTCTTCTTGCAATACTTCCCATGAGAGCGACTGTGCATCTTGAATAGCATCAAATAAGTAGTCTTCTGATTCGTTTGCTTGAGGTGGTGTTTCTAAATTCCAATCAATGAAGCTATAGGTATGTAGCTCTTCTCCTGAATGACTATGAAAATAGGTTTCCAGTATCAATTCATCTCTAGCTTTTGCGGCTTTTAAGGCTGTGGGATATTTGCCAACCTTTCTTCCTATATCATCAAGAGCCTTGTACCAGCCTCCCTTAGTTTTATGGATACCACTAAATCCTTGTAGTAATGGTGTTTTCTTAGCAAGACTGTTCTGCCTTGCTGTGCAGCGTCGCATGTTACCTCTGGTGTTATTCAACGGGTTAGCATCTACATGGTCAATTTCTTGTTCATCGTTAGGGGTCATTAAAAGACGGTGAAGATAAGCTCCATTCTTGTTACTTCTAGCAACATATTTACCGTCTTTACGTTGATGAGCATAAAAGCTGTGCTCCTTCAGGATATGAATATCACATAAACTGATGGTTGTTGTTTGGTTTTTGCCCAAGCCAACCTTAGCCACAATATGGTTATCAATCATCATTATGCGAATGTTCTTTTTGTGGCATCCATAGCCATTTTTAAGTCTAGACATGATTAAATCCTTTTAAAACAAGCGTGTAACACTTAAATATTGAAATGTTGCAGAAAGTTGCAGTTATAACCACATAAAGTTCATATAAAACAATTAGTTATTAATCTTGTAACTTTGC
>NZ_PJAP01001071.1:0-2394 GCF_002836795.1 Shewanella sp. 11B5
ATCCCAGATTCTTTTTTATCGCTTACTCATACCTTTAAATCATGTGTAAACAAAGAAATACGTGAAGCAGGTATTGATATTGCTCCAATGGAAATTCAGTCGCTTCATTGTATTAATCGCATTGGTAGCTGTACGGCGGCTTATATCTCCGAACAACTAGATAGGGATAAAGGGCAAGTAGCTAGACTAGTTAGAGATATGCTTAAAAAGAATTTAATTTATAAAGTGCTTAATCCATTGGATAGCAGAAGCCATTTGATCGAATTATCTGAATTTGGACAAGAAATTTTGAAGCAATTATTGCATATTGAAAATAACATCATGAAAGTCATGCTGGATTCAATAACGGAGAGACAAGTTGATCAATTTAATTCTATAGCATTAGAAATGGCTCAGAATCTGAAAAGATAGCTGTAAGAGATAATATGCTAAGTAGCGGATTTAGCCTTAGAGAGTAATAGGGTAAACTAACGGCAGCAATACTTTGTTAATCTTAAACTTTCAATCCTATAGTGTTAATCGCAGTGTTTAAAAAGCAGGCCAATAGAACTGTGGGGAATAAATACCCTAGTGGGCATGCATATAACTTTTTTATGCCGAGCTGAAATGTCACCAACTCTTTGCACTATGAAACTAACATCACGATAAAAAATATGAATAAAATGAATGTAATTTTACTTAGAAGTTTGTTATTGGGACTGCTGTTAACGCCTAACTTAGTAGTGGCTTCAGACATAGCGACTAGCGTGAGCCGCGGCGGAGAATCACGCCTTGCTGATGGCGGTTACTTTGAGCTTGGAGCCAGTGTTTACGGTACCAATCAGTTAGATATTCGCCAAACTGAACATGAGTCAGTGCAGCCTTCTTTACTCATCAGCGGCATGTATCAATACAAAGGTCTATTTATAGAGATGATACATGAATCTCAAGATGGGATTAATTTGGGTTTAAATCTGTGGAGTTCACCTAATTGGTCACTAGATTTTCTAGCCGCCAACTTGCAAAGTTCCACCAGCCGTAATCCAGATGATGCCCCTAATACTTTGGATGAAGCTGTTCGTAATGAATACCTAATGTCGATGGATTCACTCTTTATTGGTGCCGGTTTCAGGGCTACACGCTATTGGGATGATGACTATATTTTTCAGTATCGAATAGTAAGTGATTATTTTGATGCTCAAGGTATTGCTAGCTCTGCTCGGTTGGGGAAATCTTGGCAGGTTCGTAATTGGAATTTTCATGCATTAGCCAGTATTGAATACGCATCATCGAAGCTCAGTCGGCGCCTTTTTGGCGTTGAGAGCTCAGAAGCGACTGAGCTATTTCCTGAGTATCGCCCCGGTAGCGCTGTAACATACGGTATAGAGCTCGGTGTAGCTTATCCACTGAGTGAGAAACTGGTATTTCGAGCCATGTATCGCCTCAATGTGCTCTCCAAGGAAATAACGAATAGTCCTTTTAATCAAGCTGATTATGGGTCGTTTTTTAACGCCTCTATTAGCTATGTGTTTTAGGGGGCATTATGAAGAAATTTAATGTCTCTTTTGCATTTTTCTCGGCACTGTTCCACTCAGTTATCTGCGTCGCTATTCTTACACCTATCTCTGCTTTTAGTCAGGACAATACCATCGCCTTCACTGCAACTCCCGAGCGTTGCGTTGCCTTGCATAAAGGGCAAATTTGCTATCAAGATGTATTGTTTCGCTGGCAAACGCCAAGTAAAGGCGACTATTGCCTAGTGATGAGTAAAAGTGGGCGTCAGCTAACGTGTTGGAATGGGGCAAGCTTGCAAGAATATCACTATAGTTTTGAAGGTGATAAGACAACCTCTTTCAGTTTAATCACCGATGATAAAGCTGATCCCTTGGCTAGAGTTAAAGTGGTAGTGACTTGGGTTTATAAGGCTCCCAAACAGAGCCAATCAGGTTGGAGGTTATTCTAGTTATGGCAGTGAAAAAGCACATATTAGTGGTAGAAGACGACACTTCTTTGGCTGAGTGGATCAGTGATTATTTACTGGATCATGACTATGAGGTAACTGTTGCCAGTCAAGGTGATTATGCCTTAGACATGATCGCTGAAGAACTGCCGGATCTGGTCTTACTGGATGTAATGATCCCAGTGAAAAACGGTTTCGATGTTTGCAAAGAGGCGAGGGGCTTTTATTCAGGGCCTATTTTATTTATGACCGCCTGTGTTGAAGATGGGGATGAAATTCAGGGGTTGGAAATGGGCGCCGATGATTACCTCACCAAACCTATTCGGCCGCAAGTCTTGCTGGCACGGATTAAAGCGTTACTGCGCCGCGCCAATGATGAAGAGCCTAAACAACAGCTGGTATTTGGTGCCCTAGTGCTTAATGCTACCGCTAAAACGGTCACGGTTCATCAGCAA
>NZ_PJAP01001072.1:0-2390 GCF_002836795.1 Shewanella sp. 11B5
TTTATAGCTAGATAAAACATCGTCTTGAAATTCACGCGAGCAGATTCTAGGGAGGATTGATTAATTGAAACTGAAAAATAGACTACAAAAACAAACTCAGTGTCGGCAATGATTAATCTTTGATAAACTGTCAAAAACTAAAACCAAAAAGGACTTTTTATGCCCATTAATGCATTAATGTTGAGCGCCTCACGGGTCGGTAATTCGACATATCTAAGCCATACCGTTGAGCTTATTCGTCCACTCACTCAGCCAGGACAACAATGGTTGTTTATTCCTTATGCTGGCGTCAGTGTAAGTTATGATGAGTATTTAACAAAAGTACAAACAGCGCTTGAACCTCTGCCAATTACCATTAGTAGCATTCATCAGTTTGCAGACCCAAAACAAGCCATTCTAGATGCTGCAGGTATTTTTGTTGGTGGCGGCAATACATTCCAATTGCTCAACGAATTGTATCGCTACGACTTACTGCACTTAATTCGTGAAAAAGTAGAAAATGGCATGCCGTATGTGGGCTGGAGTGCGGGATCAAACATTACTGGTGCCAGCATTCGTACCACCAATGATATGCCAATTGTCGAGCCGCCCTCTTTTACCGCATTGGGTATATTGCCATTCCAATTAAATCCGCATTACACCAACTACCAAATGCCAGGCCATAATGGTGAAACTCGTGCGCAACGGCTGTTAGAATTTACCATGGTCGATCCACTGACACCGGTGATAGGAATCCAAGAAGGCAGCGCTCTATGGCGCCAAGGCGATAAATTACACCTTATTGGTAATGAGACGGCTTATTTATTCCATGGTAAACAACAAGAAGTTGAACTTACCGCTAACACCGACTTGTCACACTACCTTTAGTCAGCTTACCTGCTCTTAACCTATTACGTTTGCTGATAATCGGTTTTGATCAAAACCATTGGGCTTACTCTATAAGCCCAATGGTGCATATTGATAAGCTACTCGCCATCGTATTGATTTCGCTCACTGGGAATATCCGTTGAGTATTCAACAAACTCAACTTCAAATCCGCTTGGGTCAATAAAGTAACGGCTTTTATAAAAAGGATCATGTCCGCCTATAATCGCCACCTCAAAACCCACTTGTGACAATCTAGCAACTAATGCATCAATATTGTCCACAACGTAAGCGAAATGTGCCAAACCCAATGCATTGCTTTTAAGATCGCGCACCTCGCCACTACCAGAATCATTTAACGATAAATAATGATAATCATCACCAAAGTGAAGCCATTTCCGCGGCGTACCATGCCAAACAGACTCGCCACCGCCACGCACTCGCCAGTGTGGAAAGGCCGCTTTATAAAATACTAATGATTCATCTAAGTCATTAACTACTAAATTTAAATGTTCTAATCGCATCACTTATCTCCTTATGGTTAATGCAACACAGCTTAATACCTCAAGCTAACTTGAGGTAAAGCATTATTTTTGCCAAAATGATAAAAAAAATCGGAGGTTGAATGTCAATAGATGCAGAACTAAGTGTTGGCCAAGTCGCCAAACGTTGTGGAATAAACATCTCTGCGATTCACTTTTATGAGCAAAAAGGTCTCATCAGCGGTTGGCGCAATAATGGTAATCAACGTCGTTATACACGAGACGTTATCAGGCGAATATCGCTCATCAAAGCTGCGCAACAATTAGGGATATCGTTGGATGATATCAAGCATGCTTTTGCTGCTTTACCCAATGAACGAACAGCGACTAAAGAAGACTGGGCAGAATTATCAAATGTTTGGAATAAATCACTTACGCTGCGGATAGCCCAGATGCAAAAATTGAAAGATTCGCTCGAAGGTTGCATCGGTTGTGGTTGTTTATCGATGAAAAACTGTCCACTGTATAATCCAAACGATATTCTTGTAGAACAAGGCCCTGGTCCAGTGCTTTTGAATAAATGATAAATACAAAAAAGCCTAGTTTAATAACAAACTAGGCCTAAGCAATTAGCTAAATTAGGGGGGAGATAAACGATTAGGTAGAGAATATGGCTTAAATGCTGTTAACACCTAAGCCACTAATCGTATTAGACTCACAATAAAGGCTTAACTAAGCGTTTTGGTAGTCACAATATCTATTTTACGAGGTTTCATAGCTTCTGGAATTTCACGCACTAAATCAATATTTAATAAGCCGTGTTCTAATTCCGCACCGACGACCCGCACATAATCCGCTAATTGAAAACTACGTTCAAAACCACGCTCAGCAATCCCTTGATGCAAATATTTGCGTTCATCACTGTTAGCAGTCTTATTACCTTTTACTAATAGCTTTTCACCTTCACTCATAATATCGAGTTCTGGCATAGAAAAACCCGCTACCGCCATGGTGATCCGATAACGATTTTCGCCTAAAAGCTCA
>NZ_PJAP01001073.1:0-2388 GCF_002836795.1 Shewanella sp. 11B5
ACCAGTAGATTCTAGGCCAACCAATCCGCCTTCATCTTCAAGTAGGTATACGTCTTTGAAGCCTTTTAAGCCATAACCAAGCGCGTAACGATCTGAGTGCCAGTATAGACCAAAGAAGATGTTACCACCGCTTGAAGTCTTAGGAACGAACATGTTGTCGTCTTCATCAGCACCAAATTGGTAATCGATATAACCTTGGAATGATAAGAAGCTCTTGTTGTCGAAGAAGTAGAAAGGCTTGAACCAGTTAGCTGAGAACTGATATCCGTTCCACTCTTTAGCGTTCATGTCGTAGTAACCATAAAGGTTCATACCAGTTTTGCCTAACCAAGGTACGTTTACATCAGCACCAACACCCCAGAATGTAGAGTTAACGCCTTCGCCGTTAAGACCATCCCAGTTGAACAAGGTTGAGAAATATACTTCTTGGATTGGACCAAAAGATAAATCTTTACCAGTAATCGCATCGATAGAGAAACGTGGAGCAAATTTCATGAACAATTTACTAGTGCCTGAACCAGGATTTTTGTCACCATTGTCAGTAGATTCATTTGCTAAGTTGAACACATCAACATAACCATAAAGATCAACAACACCAGAACGACCACCAAACTCCATTTCTAAGTAGTTATGTTGATCACCAGAAGCTGGGTTATCTGGCTTTTCGCCAATAGAGTACATAGCATTAAACTGCAACCATTTGTAATCAGTAGCGTGAAGATCGGTACGATCTGCAGCGAAAGCATTACCAGAAATAGCAGCGACTGTTGCACCCGCTAAAGCTAACATTTTTACATTTTTCATCATCAACCCCATGTATATTATTTAACTATCTTCTTGGATAGCACTTCTTTTTAATCATTCGTATTTTACCGTTACTGATATAAATCTCAATATTTAATCGATAAAAAACGAATACAAAATTCTTTTTTGTGAACAATGTCGCGACTTTTTGTCCACACATCATTAACAATTTGACATTTCAATCTTGACTAGAGAATTTAATGCATCCTCTTTTGCAATCAATAAAACAGCATAACTTCGTATTGGGAAACGGTGGATTAACACAAAAATCAATAACAACTTTATTACAAAACTGGGTCTCTAATTATTATTAACGTAAAGACCCAGCTGTAGGAGGTATTCCCCCTGGAGTTACTCTTAACTTAGATAGCTAAGAATAAACCGGCTAATGTCGCGCTCATTAAGTTAGCTAATGAACCAGCGATAACAGCACGGATACCTAATTTTGCAAGGTCATGGCGACGTGCAGGAGCCATAGCACCTAAACCACCAAGTAAGATTGCAATAGAAGATAAGTTAGCGAATCCACACAAAGCAAAAGAGATAATTGCTTTAGTACGGTCAGACATCATTGCGCCTGTTTCAGCTACTACTTTGAAGCCTTCAGCAGATGCATCAAGTAGATACGGAGCGAAGTTTAAGTAAGCAACAAATTCGTTAACAACAATCTTTTGACCGATGAAAGAACCAGCAACAAGTGCTTCGTTCCAAGGTACACCGATTAAGAAAGCAAGAGGCATAAAGATATAACCAAGGATAAGTTCTAGAGTAATACCTTCTAAACCAAACCAACCTGTTACGCCACCGATGATACCGTTGATCATTGCAATTAAACCAACGAATGCGATCAACATAGCACCAACGTTCAATGCAAGATGCATACCTGATGCAGCACCTGAAGCAGCAGCATCTAACACGTTTGCTGGCTTATCTGGGTCATCTGGTAAATCTTCCATTTCGTTGATAGAAGCTTCTGTTTCAGGGTGCATCAGTTTAGCCATTAATAGACCACCTGGTGCTGCCATGAATGACGCTGCTACTAAGTATTGAATTGGAACACCCATTTGAGCGTAACCAGCTAATACAGAACCAGCGATTGATGCTAAGCCACCAACCATGATTGCGAATAACTCAGACTGAGTCATTGTCGCAATAAACGGACGCACAACTAATGGTGCTTCTGTTTGTCCAACGAAAATATTCGCTGTAGCTGACATAGATTCTGTACGACTAGTGCCTAATGCTTTTTGTAGTCCACCACCGATAATACGGATGATCCACTGCATAATGCCTAAATAGTAAAGCACTGCAATTAGAGAAGAGAAGAAAATAATGACAGGTAATACGTTAATGGCAAAAATAAAACCAACTTTAAAGTTAGCTAAATCACCAAATAAGAAGCTGGTACCTGCTTGTGCATAACTAATAACACTTGATACCGCATCAGAAACACCTTTCAGTATATCTTTACCGACTGGAACATATAAAACAAAACCAGCGAAGAATGCTTGAATTAATAAAGCACCACCGACAGTACGTACGTTAATTGCTTTTCTATTGTTTGATAGTGCAAAACCTATCAAT
>NZ_PJAP01001074.1:0-2386 GCF_002836795.1 Shewanella sp. 11B5
AATATTGAATTAACCATGGCCACGTTCGAACAATCTTTGTTTATGACAGCTCAGTCTGGTCACAACATGATTACCACTGCACCACAATATTGTCAGCACTATTGTCGTAATATACACCCAGATTTAGTGTGTTTACCTATTCCAGTAGATAAAGCATTACAAGATAAACTAATGATCCCCTTCACCATGATTTGGCATAAACGAAACAATCAAAATCCAAAAATAAAATGGTTAAGAGATGCGATAAAAGCCTTATATCGAGACCTTAACAATACCTACTTGCGTTAGTGTAGTGGCATAGTTATTTTGGCCACCTAAATAGAGTTGATATTCTTATCTCGTACATGACTTTAGGTGAACACATGAGATCGATAACCTACTACTTTATAAGCGCTGATGACGGTTACAGTTGTTGAAAAATAGCTTTCATATGCTTTCACACAAAGATCAACATACACTAAAGACTAACTCATAACGCTCATTTACAAATCCAAGGAGGAGACGCATTCCATAAATTAATCCACTCAGGGATTGAACTTGCTGGCATTGGTCTTGCTATACCGAAACCTTGTGCTAATTGACATCCCATTTTAAGTAATTGCCGACCATGCTCTTGGGTTTCAACCCCCTCTGCTATCACAGAACGACCGAAGGTCTTCGATAATTCAATGACACTTTTTACAATGGCTTGATCATCCATATCATCTAACATGTCAATGACAAAAGATTGATCTATTTTTATAACATCAGTCTTTAACTTTCTCAAATAGCTTAAAGATGAAAACCCCGTAACAAAATCATCTAACGAAAACGTATCCCTAACTGTTTACATTGATTAATAACCTCAGCGATGTGCTGAGTATCTTTAATAATACTGGATTCTAAAATTTCAAATTCAAGCTGACCCGCTTGAAAACTAGTGTTGAGAAATAAGATTTCATTTAATTGTTTAATGAAATCTTCATGCTGAAGTTGTAATGGACTGACATTGACACTGATAGGTATAACTATTCCTAAGCGTCGCCATTCATTATGCTGCTTTATTGCTTGGTCAATTACCCATTTACCTAACTCAATTGCTAGAGGTTCTTCTTCAATGTAGGGCAAAAAGCGAAATGGTGACAAAAGACCTTCTGTCGGATGTTGCCAACGAATAAGGGCCTCTAAGCCTATGATTTCATTACTTTCCATATTGATTTTTGGTTGGTAGAATAACAAAAACTCATTGTTATTAAATCCATTGATTATGTATTCTAACTCTCGATACTGGAGTTTTATCGCTACATCATTTTCAAAGTCAAATTCATGAATGCAATTCTTTCCCTGCTCTTTAGCCCTATACATAGCCTGATCAGCATGACGAATAAGTATATCTGCGTGACTATTATCCTGCGGGAAAAACGTCACTCCAATACTCACAGTTATAGAAAGGCGCTTATTTTCAATAATAAATATTTCTGTAATTGAAGAAAGTATTCGCTGTAATATTTCTGTTGCTTGATGATGACTGTCTAAATCATCAAGAATCAAAACAAACTCATCGCCACCAAACCTGGCAAGAGTATCATCCTCTCGTATTGCAGTTTTAAACCTATTTGCAACAAGGCAAAGGAACTCATCTCCTATATCATGACCGTAAGCATCATTTACCTCTTTAAAGCCATCCAAGTCTAGGAAGGCTATAGCTATTTGTTTGCTATTACGCTGCGCTTTGATAAGCGCTTGCTGCATTCGATCAGCTAACAAATTTCTGTTTGGCAAATGTGTAAGTGGATCATAATTCGCTGCAAACTTTAACTTCTCATTTACTTCTTTTAATACCTGATTACTTTTTTCAAGTTTGCGTTGATTATTTTTTTCGTCGGTAATGTCTTGAAATATACCACTTAATTTTTCAGCAACACCATCGACATATGTAACATGACAGGTCGTTCTAACGTCAATCTTTTGTCCTTTGGTGGTATAAGTTTCAAGCTCTAAGTCATACTCTTCGCCAAGTTGAATAGCAGCATCAAGCGCTTCTTGGAATAATTTTTTGGAATCGGGTAATAAATAACTTACCCCCATTTCAACGGTAGGAATATATTCTTGCGGAGTTGTTTCATAAATTCGGTAAGTTTCATCTGTCCAAATCAAGTCACCGTTATGCAAGTTGAGTTGCCAGCCACCTAGCTTGCCTATCTCTTGAGATTCTCTCAATAACTCGGTTGTGGTTGCAAGTAGTTCTTCCTGCCTCTTACGAAAGGTTATTTCTTGGTGCATGCCAATCATTCGTGTCGGTTTGCCTTCAACATCCCATGCAATAGCTTTACCTGTAGACAATACCCAAACATAATGACCGCTTTTGTGTTTTAAACGAACTTCTAACTCACAAAGTTCGCTTTGG
>NZ_PJAP01001075.1:0-2385 GCF_002836795.1 Shewanella sp. 11B5
AGAAGTTATATCAACATTCATCCAATCATTAGGTGTATGAGTTAATTTTAATTCATAGGCATTACGGGTTCGGTCAGCTAAATAATACTTTCTTAAAACCGCATTATCTTCTGAGGCCGTTAATATATCTGATTCATATTTAGAACCATCTCTGCTAGCATACTCAGACTTTACATTAATATTAAACATTTCAAACTTACGGATATTTAATTTCGCCCATAAAGTGTCATCTTGAGTTGTTTCTCGTTCACTATAATTGCGAGTTATTTCTTTACTGTCATAACCTGCCTGTAAACGATAACCACTGGCAATTCGATAACTCGCATTTATGCCATAATTTTTACGTTCATAATCTAAAGGTGTATTTTGTTTAAATGCACCAGTTAAACTATTGAAGTTATATTGAGCAAACTCTGCGGTCGAACTCTGATTATCTCGCTTGTTATAATCGATGTTGCCACCTAAGCGAAGTCGATTATTCATCATTGATGTCACTGCAAAACGGCCATCAGTAGTATTAACCTGACCGTCCCAGCTTTGCAGTGGATTACCACTCATTTGAATTAAGTTTTCATCTTGGATCATGCGACCCGTTGCGACACGTCCACTCATCACAGTCTGGTCAAAGCGGTAATTGCCAGAAAGTGATATTTGATGCGCTTGGCTATCTGGTGAAGCAGCATAAACATCGTTTAAATAAGGCAAACTTAAGTCGCTTATTTTATTATTGTAAATGCTTCCTGAGTAACTCAATTCGCTCATCCAGTTATCGCCATTAAGACCTATCCCTGCATCCCATTGCGAAGTCGTCGCGTTTATCGGTAAGCCAATATTGATAGGGCTAGGCGTAACGATACTGCTTGAGCTGTGACCGGTTTTCTCTTCTTGGCTGTAACTGATAAAACTATTGTAAACGTCCTGGTTAAATACCACTCCGACGCCTAATTTCTCTCTTTCTAGCGCTAAGTTAAACGTATTAACATCATTACTGGGAGTCAGCATTCCATCGTTATGCCACAACTGGCTATTTACATTACCAGCTTTAATCGTTTTGATTGCAGCGTAATCTAATACCACCTCATATAAGCCTGAATCACCGATTTGCAAACTAGCAAAGCTATTGTCAAAACCCAATTGATGTGCCGTTATTTTGGCTTGATAGCCAGATTTATTTTGGAACAAAATATCACTGCTTAACGAACCAATAGCGCCATCTTCTGAAGTGCCTAATGCGTTACCAGCATGCATATCATCAATGTCGTTATAGCCAAGAGCCACATCGAGTTTACCGCTATAACCTTCATTCTCACTACAACGATTACATTCATAATTACTGGTTTTTACATTACTGGTATTAGCATTACTCACCCCAAAATTCGCTGCGAAACTGTGTCCAGATACCGCCACTAATATCGATACAGTAATAAGATTGATTTTAAATGACATAATCTTGCTCTCCATTAGCGTTGCAGCAAGCTGCCTGAGGGATGATTTGAACCATGTATTTGGCTGTGGCAATTCAAGCAACTTTTACCGCCGCCAAAAGCATCAATACCTGACTCCGCGACTACTCGACTAGCGTGTCCATCATTGGCATGACATTGCTGACACAATTGAGGAGCACGTTGCTTAACGAGAGATTCATTGACACTGCCATGAGGGTTATGACAAGTAACGCAATTCTCTGTTACTGGCGCATGCTCCCATAAGAAAGGCCCACGTTTCTCGGCATGACAGCTATAACAAGTGTCATTAACTGTGGGTTTAACTAACGCATTTTCACTCATAGAACCATGAGCTGAGTGACAATCAACACATGTCATGCTGTTCCACTTTAACGGGTGTGAAGAGCGCTTATTCATGTCGCCTTTTTGGCTGGTATGGCAGCTAACACAAGTGTCATTAACTGTGAGCTTATCCATAACAGGATCTTTGGCTGCATGGATCTTGTGACAATCTACACAGGCAACTTCTTCAAGATTATGGGTACTGTTGTGCCAGCTCATCTGCTGTGCATCGTTATGACACCCTTCACAAACACTGTTTTGAGAACTTACCGGCAACTTACTTTTTGCACCAAAAGCAATCATGGGCTCTTTACCGCCGCGATTATGATTACCTTGTGGACCATGGCATGCTTCACATTGCAAACCTGCCATTGGAGAAGCCTCTGAAATAACTTTGCCGTGCGTCCCCTTAAATAAGTCCATCACCTGTTCATTTTTTTTATGACACATAAGGCAAGAATCGGCCCCTTTAGGAGAATAATTCCCGTCAGTAAATTTTTGTTGCAGTGTGGTGTCTAATTGATCTGTGGTTAAATCGTCCCACGGTAATGCATGAGCACTTTGTATTACTAATAATCCGCAACCAATGAGTATGGCT
>NZ_PJAP01000253.1:0-8882 GCF_002836795.1 Shewanella sp. 11B5
CATGATTGTCAACAAATTGAAAAAAAACTCACAAATTACCAGCTAGATACTTGCTGCAGTTCACCATGATTAGCTAAAATACATTTCTAACTTTTCCATATTACAGCTGATGAACTCTCAACAAGATACGATATACGCTCATGTGACCGACCAAATTACAGATTTCCAATTTGATCAACGTGTTGCCGGTGTATTTAATGACATGATCCGTCGCTCCGTTCCTGGCTACGCACAAATCATCAATACCATTGGTGATTTTGCTAACCGTTTTGTCACACCTCAAAGCAATATATACGATCTCGGCAGTTCATTAGGCTCAGCTACGTTAAGCATTCGTCGCCAAATTGAAGGGCGCGGATGTCAAATTTATGCGGTAGACAACAGTCAGTCGATGATTGAACGTTGCACTGAAAATCTTGCAGCGTATGTCAGCGACATCAAAGTCAATTTATTGTGTGCTGATATCAGAGATATCGACATCAAGAATGCCTCTATGGTGGTGTTAAACTTTACCCTACAATTTCTACCCACTCATGATCGGGATGCTTTAATTAAACGTATTTACGATGGTATGTTACCGGGTGGAATTTTAGTCATTTCAGAAAAATTATTCTTTGAAGATAACCATATCCAACAATTACTAGATGAACAGCATTTAGATTTTAAGCGCGCAAATGGGTATAGTGAGCTCGAGATAAGTCAGAAACGCAGTGCATTAGAGAACGTTATGCGTCCAGACAGCTTAAATGTACACCAACAACGCTTAACCGAAAACGGCTTTAGTCACTTCTCAGTTTGGTTTCAATGTTTTAACTTTGCATCTATGGTAGCGATTAAATGATCAATTTTAGCTCTTTTTATAAAGACATTGCTGATTCGAACCTACAACACTGGTTAGAAACTTTACCGGCAATTTTAGGTAAATGGCAACGAGATCATAAACACGGTAATTTACCTAAATGGGAAAAAGTGCTCAATAAATTACATTATCCTCAACCGGATAATATCGATTTTAGTAGCAGTGTAACGATTGGAACAGGAGAACAACTCAGCCCCGGACAAGTTGAAAAACTCACTAATTTACTGGCGGTGTTTCAACCATGGCGTAAAGGTCCATTTTCCGTTCATGGTATTCAAATTGATACTGAATGGCGCAGTGATTGGAAATGGGATCGAGTCAAAAATTTTATTTCGCCATTAAAAAATCGCACTGTGTTAGATGTGGGTTGTGGTAGTGGCTACCACATGTGGCGGATGTTAGGTGATGGTGCAACTCGCGTTGTAGGCATTGATCCTTCACCGTTATTTTTATGCCAATTTGAAGCAATCAAACGAGTGGCCGGCAATCAGCACCCAGTATATTTGTTGCCTCTGGGCATAGAAGAATTACCTCCATTAGATGCCTTTGATACGGTGTTTTCTATGGGCGTGCTCTACCATCGTCGCTCACCGATAGACCATTTACTACAATTACGCGACCAATTAAGAGTCGGTGGTGAACTGGTACTTGAAACACTGGTGATTGATGGCGATGAAAATGCAGTACTTGTTCCACAAGATAGATATGGCAAAATGAACAACGTTTGGTTTATACCATCTGTTGCTGCCTTAATGTTATGGTTAAAGAAATGTGAGTTTATTGATATTCGTTGTGTTGACATCGATATCACCTCACTGGCAGAACAACGCAGCACCCACTGGATGAAAAATGAATCTCTAGTCGATTATCTCGATCCTAATGATGTGAGTTTAACCGTAGAAGGTTATCCCGCGCCCAAGAGGGCCATCATTATTGCAACAAAGAACCAACCGAATCACGATCTAGTATAAATATTACTATTCAACAGGAATTGACATGTTAAAGCAGGTAATTGCTCTATCCGTTGCAGCGGCCCTAATATCGGGTTGTACAACCATCCAAAAACCAATAACACCTCCGCTGACAAATGCTGACTTGAATAGCAGTTTGCAAGTTTCGCAAACCGTCATTATTGATGCCATTAATTCACAGAATAGTCAGCAAGCAAGCGACATAAGCGCTCTTTCTGAGGAAATGCGTAAGTTGAAGACTCAGATAAGCACCGCGATGAGTCAAAAACCAAAAACCATCATTGTTCAACCACCAATGCCAAAACCAGTCTCGGTTCCACAACAATGTCCGGAAGCTATGATTGGCGAGAAGTTTTTACTTGGTGAAGTCGAGAGTGTATTTGTTGATGAAGTCAAAGCCAAGTTTGCGACTCGCATCGATACTGGTGCTGAGTCATCATCTTTAGATGCGCGCAATATCGTATTGTTTGAACGAGAAGGCGAACAATGGGTTCGCTATGACGTGATGACTAATGGAATAGACCAACCCGTCAATACATTTGAATCTAAAGTTGAGCGCTTTGTCCGTATAAAACAAGATGCTGATACAGGTGATGATCGCCGCCCAGTTATCCACGCCCATTTAAAAATAGGTAAATATGCAGCCGAAACGGATTTAAACCTTACGGATCGAAGCCACCTAGATTATCCTTTGTTACTAGGTCGTAAGTTTATGAAAGATATTGCCATTGTTGATGTAGGCCAAATCTACGTTCATGGTAAAGCCAAAAACCAAATTACCACGTTAATTAAGTAGGATCCGTAATGCATTCTCGTAAACCGTTTTACATATTTGTTGCGTTGCTATTTATCATTGGTATTAGCACCAGCATATATCGTGGTGTTGAACACAATGTGCCTTTTTTACCTGGTGAACAGGTACAAAGCTGGGCTGTGGATGCCAAAATCAGTTTTAATGGAACGAATCAACCTGCTGAGGTCAATTTCTCATTACCGAACGATCCTGCATTTGACATCTTAGTTGAAAATGCATCATCACCAGGTTATGGCTTAAATATTTCAGCTGATGCCCATAATCGTCGCGCAGTATGGTCAATACGTGATGCTTCTGGCTCACAAGCATTATATTACCGAGTGACTTTAGTACCGACAGGCAAGCTTAATATTGAAGCTGTCGAAGAACCTGCCACGCCAGAATTATATTCATGGCCTGCAACAGAAAAATCAGCAGCAGAGCAAGTCATTGAAGAAGTATGGGCTCGCAGTGCGACTAATTTATCGTTTGCTCAACAATTGATGAATTTGATTAACGATAACGATCAAAGCCAGAATATGGCGTTGTTATTATCAGCTAATACTTCAACCAATTTGTTTGTACGCATGCTGCATTCAAAAGGTGTCCCTGCACGTATCGTTAATGGTTTGCAACTTGAAGATCAGCGACGTCGTCAACAGCTTACATCATATGTGCAAGTTTATAATGATGGAGCATGGGAGCTTTTTGACGTTCCAAACAACAAAAAAGGCCGTGATAATACCCTAGTGCTATGGGAATATACTGGTCACTCTGTGCTAGATGTCATGGGAGGAAATAATTCATTAGTTAATTTCTCAATGCTACAAGATACTCGTTCAGCATTAGCAACATCTATCGACATGATGATGAATGACGATGCGTGGGATTTCTCCCTATATCAGTTACCACTTGAAGAACAAAGCACCTTTAAAGGCATTCTATTAATCCCAATCGGCGTATTAGTCGTGGTGTTTTTACGTGTCATTGTTGGCATCAAAACATCAGGTACCTTTATGCCTGTTTTGATTGCGCTAGCGTTCATCCAAACTACCCTATTAACAGGCTTAATCGGTTTCTTATTGATTGTTGCCTTTGGTTTAATGATCCGTTCCTATCTGTCCACACTCAACTTACTGCTCATATCCCGAATATCGGCGGTCATTATCGTGGTGATTTTTATTATTGGCTTGTTTACCTTAATTTCATTCAAGTTAGGTTTAAGTGAAGGATTAACCATTACCTTCTTCCCGATGATCATTCTTGCCTGGACTATTGAACGTATGTCTATTCTGTGGGAAGAAGAAGGTCCTAAAAAAGTCTTTGTATCGGGTGGCGGTAGCTTATTTGTGGCGACATTGGCGTACTTAGCTATGGACAACCAATTAGTTCAACATTGGGTTTTCAACTTCTTAGGCATTCATTTAGTGATTTTAGCCTTGGTATTAGTGATGGGACAGTACACTGGTTACCGTTTAACTGAGCTAAAACGCTTTAAACCATTAGTTGGAGAGCAATAATGAAGTACGCCTGGCCCTGGGAATTGAGCCGTAGCGGTGTACTCAACATGAACAGGCGCAATATTAGCTATATTGGTCGTTATAATCAGCGTAAGTTTTATAAACGCGTTGATGACAAACTAATTACTAAGCAACTTGCGCTTGCTAATGGCATTGCGGTTCCCGATTTAATTGGGGTTGTTCATGAACAACATAAAATCCAAGAAATTCCAGCTATGGTTCTTGACCGTAGCGGTTTTGTCATAAAACCGGCAAAAGGTTCTGGCGGTAAAGGCATTATGGTAATCACCAGAGTGAGCAATGGCTGTTATTACAAGCCCAATGGCCACGAAGTGACTCATAGTGAAATTTATCGTCATGTATCTAACATTTTAAGTGGTTTATTCTCACTCGGCGGTAAGCCTGATGTCGCGATTGTTGAAGGACTAATTGAATTTGATCCAGTCTTTGAAGGCTTAAGTTATGAAGGTGTCCCTGACATCCGCTTAATTGTGTTTAAAGGCTTTCCTGTCATGGGATGTTACGTTTATCAACTGCTGCATCTGATGGTAAAGCAAATTTACACCAAGGCGCTGTAGGTGTGGGTTTGGATATCGCTACCGGAAGCAGTTTGCATGCTGTGCAATTTGATTTACCCGTTGATAAGCATCCTGATACTCATTTTCCACTGTCGAACATCAAAGTTCCTCATTGGGAAACCTTACTCCACACGGCATCGAGTGCCTACGAAATGTGCGAGTTAGGGTATTTAGGTACTGACATGGTGTTAGATAAAAACAAAGGCCCACTGCTACTTGAATTGAATGCACGACCAGGTCTAACAATTCAAATTGCCAACGGTAGAGGGATTTTACCTCGACTTAAGCATGTCGAAGCGATGAAAAGCTCAACAATGTCAGTTGAGGAACGCGTGGCTTATGCTAAAAAGCATTTTTGTAGCAACCCTATTTTTTAATCTTTTGGCCACAGCAAGCGCTGTGGCTAATCCCTTAGCACTGTTCGTCGAACAGTGCTTACAATATCAACCTGATTTAGGACAAGACAAGCTTGTTTCTTTTCAGTCTGTTGAACAACAAGCTGTTGAATTTGAAAAACGCACACTTGCGTTAAATAATATCAACGACAGAATTCAATATTACCGCCCTTTCGCCAACGACAGCCTAAATAGACAAGGCTTATTATGGTGTCAATTACACCTTGCCGATGAACTTTATGCGCTAGCTACAGCAACCAATACCCAACGCTTAATTGATCAGTTGCTACAGCTTCGACCACCTTATGATCAATTAGGACAACGCTTAGTCGCCATAAGAGAATCGCAGTGGGAGTTAATCCAAAAGTCAAAACTGCACAGCGCCCAGGCAAGCAATAATCAAGCATTATCACAGCAGCAATTTACCATGCAGTTTAATCAGCCGGACTGTGCCTTAACTAATGAACTGAATGCGGATAGCAACAATACCAATATTGAGATTCGTATTGCCAAATATTTACTTAAACAGCCCAATGAACATTGTAGAAAACAGGCTTGGCTTGCCTATCAAATTCGTGCGAAAGACAAACAAGCTTCAGCGCTTGCATTAATTCATCGATTACAACAACAGCATGCTATTGCTCAAGACTATGATAATAGCGCACAGGCACAACTCTCATTACATGACCTAACGCCACAGTTGTTAACGCAATTCTTAGCAAGCCAAACAATTAACCTTGATATTGCGCCATGGAATATCGCCAATGCCCTTCGCGGAGTCAGTAATTCATCGACCATAAAGCCGATTACTACGGATGCATTTTTACAGAAAATCTTCGAAAGCCTAAAAGCTTTAGATCTCAAGTTTGAATTCATCACAGTAGGTGATGCTAGAGTTGATCATTCTAAAATAGACAAAACGACGTCGCCTAGTGATAGTCAACAAAACAGCCTTAGTGATACGCAACTCATCCGCGTTTGGCACCAACAGCGATTAATGGGAGAAATTTTTACATATACACAAGATGAACAACACAATCCTTTAAACGTAGATAGTCAATTGATAAAACAAACTGTTATAGGTCATCAATTCGGTCAATATTCGCTAAACTTTCCATCACAATTAACCAACGTAAAACAACAACAAAAATTAATTAACGCATTAAGTCGAGCAATAGTATCCTTGGCGCAAGGTCGTCAGTTTTATTTCCTCACCAATAGAGCACAAAACACTGAGGCCCATGCGATTGCCACGCAATGGCTCGCATACTACCTTGAGCAGCAGCTAAACCTACCAAAATTGTCTAAACGTCATCAATTAGTGGCGCAATATCAACAACAATTATGGGTATTTAGAGCAAAGGTTTCGCTAGCTTTTTATCAATATAAAGGTGACTTCAAAGGTGCGCAGCAGGAGGTTTGGTTAAGCCATAATCAATCTCTGTCTACAGCTTTTGAACAAAGCTTTGGCTTACCATGGCCAAACGCAACGGATGCAATATTTAGTTATCAAGCTATTGCTAATCAAGGTATTAATCATTATCTTCCTTTATGGCAAACGGCATTGGCTCAATTAATCATTGCAGAGACACCAGCCCAAATATCGCCTAATGAGATATTTGATTTATTGGTTGTAAACGAAACACATTTAACCTTAAACGATCAACTTGAGTGGCTTATTGGCCTACCAATTGACCCACATTCACTTATCAGGAGATTTAAACATGCTGGAACTACGCAAGAGTAAAACACTCTCGTATTTACTATTGTCAGCTACGTTGTTTAGTAGTGTGGCGTTCGCTAAAGAGTCAGTTGAAAAAACATCGCATAATTTAACGGCTGATCAAGTTTATCAAGGAATTAAAACCAATTTAGAAACCAACCTTTATTCATTACCTCCGCGTGTGCAAGGGCATTATGCTATTCGTCAATTTCGTATGACGGGCGAAACCAAATACGCTAATGGCTCATTAATCGATTTACTAACCATTGCAGAGCGCCAAGCTTACTATTCTTGTAATCTTGATAAACCCGGTTTTATTAAAAGCGAATCACAAATTGAAGTGGATAAGTTAGGCAAAGGTCCTCGCGGTATCGCGCGTAAAGAAGCCATCGCCCCTTACCCGAATTTTATGT
The DNA here is from genome assembly GCF_002836795.1 of Shewanella sp. 11B5. NCBI lineage: Bacteria > Pseudomonadati > Pseudomonadota > Gammaproteobacteria > Alteromonadales > Shewanellaceae > Shewanella > Shewanella sp. 11B5. The sequence continues at coordinate 7,253 of NZ_PJAP01000253.1, forward strand.
TATATAGCGATGTTTTATTACGTTACGCCAGTCGTGTAGACGAATTTGGTTTTACCGGACCGTGTCATGATTTAATGATTAAAACGTTAAAAAATGCCAACTTAGAACCCGCTTTAACAGATAAAAAGATGATCAGAGCTTGGGCGGCACAGCTAATTAACTATGTGTACTGGGCTAAGCAAGTTGGTGTCGGTGATTATTATGAAGCTTACAAAAAAGCCTTCATTAACACTTATCCTGACAACAATGATGCTAAGCTCAAAAAGAGTCAATATAAAAACAAAGTTTATGGTATGACTCACTTTATTTTTTCAGCTAGCGAGTATTATCAACATTCGGTTGACCCAAAAGAATATCAGTGGATTTTAAATTACTTTGAAAAAAACATTGATCGCATTTTGACCGATACTACCGAAGATATTATTACTGAAGTAGGTATTAGTTTCTTAATTACCGGCAACGGTGATAACCCAGTGGTAGATAAAGTTAAAAAGCATGTGATTGCAGCTTACGATCCTAAACTGATGATGATCCCGTCACCACATGGCAAAGCTGAATTATCTTCTGGTGAACACAGAAACGTATTAGCAATGATGTTACTAGATTGGCCTGAAACGTTACATAAAGGACCATATTTAAATAATATTCCTAGTACTAAGAAATACTTACCTAAACTGGTTAAGCCTAAAGCGTCTATGAACGATGCCAAATCACACTAAATATTAGCAGTGATACGTTTGAGGCAAATGCAGTGCATTTGCCTTTTTTATTTCAAACAATGCTATGATTTTCCGTCATTTTTACTCAACAATAAAGAGAACACTTAATGAGCCGAGCTAAATCAACCTTAGAACAATGGCGAATTGTCCAAGCTGTCGTTGATTTTGGAGGCTATGCTCAGGCTGCAGAAAAACTCAATAAGAGCCAATCATCGCTAAACCATGCAGTGGCAAAACTGCAGCATCAACTGGGTATAAACTTACTCGAAGTCAAAGGTCGCAAAGCCTATTTAACCGAGCAAGGTGAAGTGTTATTACGTCGTTCTCGTCATTTAACCCAATCGGTTGAAGAGCTTGAACAACTCGCCAATAATTTAGGTCAAGGCTGGGAACCTAACCTAACGATCGCCAGAGAAATCATTTATCCTATGGACACGTTAGTGGCAGCTCTAGACGAATTTTTACCACTAAGTCGTGGTACAAGGGTAACGATTATCGACTCGGTGATCACCGGCACTCATGAACTTGTGCTTAATAATGAAGTAGACATTGCTATTTGTGCTACACCACCTAAAGGTCATATTGCAGAGCCATTATGTGAATCAAATTTTGAACTTGTGTGCCATCCAGACCATCCGCTTGCGCAATTAGAACGCATAGATGATGACAAGCAATTAGCCCAACATTTACAAATTGTGATTAAAGATACGGGAATAAATGCAATCAATGATATTGGTTGGCTTAAAGCGGAACAACGTTGGACTGTATCGAACTTTCATGAAGCAAAATCCATTTTAGCGCGCAACATCGGTTTTTGTTGGATCCCGAACTTTGTTGTGCAGCAAGAACTGCAAAATAAACAACTCACCCGCCTGCATTTACGTGGAGGTAATAATCGAAAAGCAATATTG
>NZ_PJAP01001076.1:0-2379 GCF_002836795.1 Shewanella sp. 11B5
ATTGTTCAACTAGCTCAAGCAGCATTTATAGTGATAGAAAATATATTTCCCAAATAACCTCAGTTAAGGTTAGCCATTTAAAAAGCCCGCTTAAGTTATCTTGAGCGGGCTTTTTTGTCAGTACTAATCAGCTATAAACATTTTGCTGGTTTGGGTAAGCCTGCAATTTTAGTTGCTTGTTTTGCAGGGCCAATCGGAAACAAGGTATATAAGTATTTAGAGTTACCTTTATCCGCTCCTAAACGTTGACCGATAGCTTTGACCAGCACACGTATAGCAGGACTGGTTTTGTACTCCAGATAAAAATCACGCACAAAACGGATGACTTCCCAGTGTTGCTCGGTTAACTCAATGTTCTCAGTGGCGGCAATCACAGCGGCCATAGATTCTTGCCAGTCATTTACATTTTTTAAATAGCCCTGATGATCGGTTTCAATTTGTTGGCCATTAAATTCAAAAAAGTTTACCAAGTTATCACCTTCTCGTGTAACAAAGATTGTTCAACAAATTGTGAATAATCAATAATATCAAAAGAGCCCGCAGCTTCACTGGCTAAAATAATCATCAAGCGATCAAATAAACCCCTAGCGACAACATCATCTTGTAGCACAAACAGCTTTACGTCTGCTAAAGCTTGTTGCCACTGGGTTTGTAATAAACAATTCACTGCATCGCTAGACAATAAAATACTGTCTGTAGGGTGAATATAGCGTAAGCATGTACTTAAGGCGTCGTCAGCCATTACTGATGTTTGGATATGATGTAATATCAAAATACTAATACCTCATCAGCGGCTTGCAGGGTTTGAGTAATGACCTCTGGAGTCGCAACTGTCGCTGCAATACTAAGGTCATTAGGCTGTAATCCTAAAGTGTGCATTGACTCTGCACACACCAACACGGTATCAATATCGTAAAGAGAAAGCGCTTTAAATGCCGCTACATAATCTTTAGATCCTGCTTGCTCAGGTGTTTGGCCTGCCAGTAAATGTAATACCGCTTCATTGGTAAATATAATACTCACTTGTTGTTCAAAGCTGGCACTGAGCATGGCAAAATCCAGCCCTTCGCGGGTACTGGTGGTACCCAATGGTGCATGCCTAAACATAATTGCCAGTGATTTCATTGTCTTTTCCACTAATACGTTAAAAGCTAATCAACCTGTCAGCTTGTTCAATACCGACCACTAATTCACCCAAACCGCCCATGGTAAAGGCGTCACTGCTATTCCATTGTGGTTTACCATTCTCTGTAGCATCTTGTGGTGATAACACACCACGACGCAGCGCAGCAGACACACAATTGGTTAGCGGTATTGAATGTTCTGATGACAATGATTGCCAATTGGAATGCATATCAATTTCGTCAGATGCAGGACAGGTGAGAGCATTACTATTGGTTACGCCATCTTGATAGAAAAAGACGTTGATAATTTGATGGCCATTAGCTAATGCGCTTTGGCAAAATGATAACGCGCGAAAACTGGCTGTAGAGCCATAAACGCTGCCGTTTACTTGAATGATGAATTTGCTCATTATAAAAAAAATGACCCTAATGTAGGGTCATTTTAACGTAATTTGCTGATGAACTCTATCGACGATTAGTCGTCGCTGCCAATACCCATTAAATGTAGTAGGCTTATGAACAAGTTCAAAAAATCTAAGTACAATGAAATAGTCGCACGAACGTAGTTTGTTTCGCCGCCATTCACGATACGACTAGTGTCATATAGAATGAAACCAGTCATTAGCAACGCAATACCTGCATTCATTGCCATAAATAATATTGAGCTACCAACGAATATGTTAATGACCATAGCACCGATCATTACTAATAAACCCGCAAATAAGAAGCCGCCCATAAATGAGAAGTCTTTCTTAGTGGTTAACGCATAAGCTGAAAGCGATACGAAAATGATAGAGGTTAACCCTAATGCCTGCATAATTAAGCCAGGGCCATTTGCCATACCAGCATAATGGTTAAGAATGTAACCGAGCGACGCGCCTTGCATACCGGTAAAGGCAAACACCCAAAATATAGCAGCAGCACTGTCGGCTTTTTTAAGGGTTACAAATAATAACACTAAGCTACCCAGTGATAAGCCTAATGACATCATTGGGCCAATGTTGATTGCCATGGCTAAACCTGCAGTTACTGCAGAAAATGCCAATGTCATTGCCAGCAACATATAAGTGTTTTTTAGCATTTTGTTGACATCAGTAGTCGATAGACTAGGTGATATAACTGATTGTTGATTCATTATCGTCTCCAGGTGTTAACTCAATGATTTGCTCAAAGAGAAAAATATCTTTCACAAAAAAATATTTCACTCTGAAGCTAAATCCTTTTGTATAGCGTAAGCAATGTACATTAAACAAAA
>NZ_PJAP01001077.1:0-2379 GCF_002836795.1 Shewanella sp. 11B5
CATATAATTCATTTAACTTTGCTTTACCCAGCAATTTACCTTTGCTGTCCAACAGGAGTGAAATATGGAATACAACACCTCAGAACTCTGCGACATGTATATAGATGTAGTCGATGTCGTCGAACCAATGTTCAGTAACTACGGTGGTTGCAGCTCCTTCGGTGGCTCAATCAGTACAATTAAGTGTTTTGAAGATAATGGTCTGATTGCTGATGCTTTAGAAGAAGACGGTGAAGGTAAAGTACTATTGGTCGATGGTGGTGGATCGTTAAGACGTGCCCTACTCGATGCTAGAATTGCTGAAATTGCTGTAGCCAACAATTGGGAAGGTATCCTCATTTACGGTTCAGTACGTGACGTTGACGCTCTTGAAGAACTTGATATTGGTATCCAGGCGCTTGCTTCGATTCCTGTCGGTGCTGAAAGTAACGGTGTGGGCGAAGTCGAAATTCCAGTTAATTTTGGTGGCGTGACCTTCTTACCGGGTGACCATATCTATGCTGATAACACTGGCGTTATTCTGTCTCCAGAACCATTAGATATTGAATAATCAGTCATAGCCAATTTAGCTTTGTAAAAAGCTGGCAGACAATTCCTTTAAAAACCAGCTATGCTGGTTTTTTTGTGGCTGTAATTCGGAGAATAACCATGTTTAGCGCATTCACTCAGCAGCATTGCGATGCATTATTAAATTTACGCCCTAATGAAACCAAAATAGGCCAACAGGTTTATCTGGCATCTGCTGAACTGTCATTAGCGCAAAATGCCCAACGGGCTAAATCTAGTGGCGCTCAGTTTGCCATTATTGCCATTGCAGAAGATGTGGGGCCACGGGCCAACCTTGGCCGAGGCGGGGCTGATGATGCCTTTATCGCTAGCATGAAACAGTTGATCAATTTACAGTCCAATCGATTTCTTAATGGTAACGAATGTGCCATTTTAGGCCAAATCAGTCTTGATACATCGTTACCAACAACCGCTACCGTTGAACAATTACGCCAAGCAACCGCACAACTAGATGACATCGTTATTGCTGCTGTAAGTGAAATCATGCAAGCAGGATTAGAACCCATCGTTATCGGCGGCGGCCACAATAATGCTTATGGTTTATTAATGGCAACAAAAGCCACTACAGGCCTACCTGTCGCAGCCGTCAACCTCGATCCACACAGTGATTTTAGACCACGAGAAGGTCGCCACAGCGGTAATGGATTTAGTTATGCCGCCGCCAATGGCGCCCTCGACCATTATCATATTCTCGGCTTGCATGAATTAAAAAACAGCGAAGAAACCCTAGAACAACTGAGCCTATTTGGCGCCACATGGAACAGTTTTCAACAAATTTGGATCCGGCGTGAATTGTCGCTAGAAACCGCATTGAAACAAATTGCTAAATCATTAAATCAAACCCAACTGCCAGTAGCATTAGAGCTCGATGTCGATGCGATTGCCAATATGCCCAGTAGCGCAGCGACTTTTGCCGGTATATCGATACTCGATGCGTGCCATTATGTGCATTATATTGCTAAGCATTGTCCATGCCGTTACGCCCATTTTGCTGAAACCGCTCCAGCATGTCATCACGCGGGGTTAGAAGCGGGTTACCGCGATGCTGGTCAAGGTCTCAGTGAGTTAATTTATGCTTATCTTCAGGGTCGATTAACCTGTCTGAATTAGAATCAGCTGCGGCTATTCATTAAAGGCTAATTTTATGCTCTAATGCAGGCAATTTTTTAGCCTTAACTGCTGATTTTTATTGGGGCTAATCGACGCGAAGCTCATTGCTGCGTTCAAGTTGAAGTGAAATGTATATTTAGGTGTAAGGTAAGACAACTAATTGATTGTTGTCACACTCTCGCACCGCAGCATTTCAGCAATCATTCGCAATGGCATACACTCGCTATTAATTATCGCACATTATAGGAATATACCGATGTCTGAAGGCGAACCGAAAAACACTCATTTTGGATATAAAACTGTCGAAGCCGATAAAAAAGCAGACTTAGTTGCTGACGTGTTTCATTCCGTCGCGGCAAAATACGACATTATGAATGACGTGATGTCTTTTGGAGTTCACCGCTTTTGGAAGCGCCACACCATTGAAGTAGCGGCTGCAAGACCTGGTATGAAAGTGCTTGATTTAGCTGGTGGTACTGGCGATCTCACGGCTAAGTTTTCGCATTTAGTCGGCGATAGAGGTCAAGTCGTTCTTGCTGACATTAATGATTCAATGCTCAAGGTAGGTCGCACTAAATTACGTGACAAAGGTATCGTCAATAACGTCAGCTATGTTCAAGCTAATGCTGAAGCACTGCCGTTTCCTGATAACCATTTTGATATCATCACTATCGCATTTGGTTTACGTAATGTTACCGATAA
>NZ_PJAP01001078.1:0-2372 GCF_002836795.1 Shewanella sp. 11B5
GAAGGTATTAGCCATGTCTCAGCAATCATTTATCAATGCAAAACAAGGTATTGATGCTAACACCAATGGTCATAGCAACAGTTTTCAATCTACTAAACGCTTCTATGATGACGTGAATTTCCCAAAGGGATTTAAACGTTGTGGTGATTTTACCAATAAAGAAGCTGAGTTGCTTGAACAACACGGTCAAGCAATGAAAAATTTAGCCAATGGTTCGCAGTTACCTTGTAATGTTGACGAAGACCAATTTGTTAACGTTTTACAGGGGAAAAAACCTGCATCAACTCCAATGGAGTTATTGTGGTCTAAATATTGTCGTCTAGCAAAAGGCAAACCATTTTATGCTGTTGTTGGGACAATTCATGCACCTGCAAGCTCTAAAGTTGAAATTGAATTTGACGATGTAGAAGAAGATGCTTCAGACACCGATGAGTCAGAGTAAACCATCTTTTAACTGCTAAAGTCGCCGCTCACAGCATTTAACATTGCTGTAACACAAATGATAAAAGTAGAGTCAACTTTCTGCTCTACTTTTTCGTCTTGTCACATATTTGTCACCCACCGCAATTACGCCAATGCTCTGGCGCCTTTATACATAGCGACTCTTCACTAAAATGGTTGCTTTTACACCGTAGAGGTCAAGCTATTAACGAAAACTTGATTTAGCGCAATAATCCTATACAAATACTTCACAATTAGTAACAAAGTGTTAGTATATGCACTGAACAGTTTGTCGTTTTTATTTTAACTTAATGTTTATGACTGCGCATTTTGATAACCCTTATTTTGGATATCTGCGTTGAATAGATTAGGTATTAAATTCGACAAAAGCATCATATGAAGACGCATATCCTGTGATATAGAAAAAATAATAAATGCGGAGTTTCAATGATAAGAACTTTTTTTTGTATAGTGTTATTGATATTAGGTACTCGAACTGCTTCGGCAGAGACGAACCTATCAACTAACGACTCAACAGTCTCCGACAAATATACTCTTGATGTCGGTATGTTTTATGCTAACTCCGATTCAAACTTCATCGTTACAAATCCTAAAACAGGTGGAACATTCCCAGTAGATTTTGAAGATGAACTTCTACTTGCTGAAGAGCAATACTTACCCTACTTTGAATTCACATTCTCTTTCAACCAACGCCATAATATTTATATTGATTGGAAGTCGTTAGATCGCAAAGCCGACACAGAAACGGTATCACAAGATTTTATTCTTGAAGATATTGATGGAAAAGACTACCTGATTGAAACTGGCGCTAAACTGAATACCGAACTTAATATTGATATTCTGCGAATTGGTTATGGTTATGACATTTGGCAGGGAACTCATTACGCTGTTGGAGTATCCGTTGGTATACATACCATGTTTATCGAAACCGCTTTTAAAGGCACTATCGGTATTTGTGTCCCAGATTCAACCTTAACCAGTTTATGCAGCAATGCAGTTGCCACACCAGAAGTTATCGACGACACTCTAACGGCACCTCTTCCAGACATTGGTCTTTACGGCTCCTACGAGTTTTATCCTGGTTGGACATTTGATGCTCACGCCCAGTATTTTGCTATCAAATATGATGATGTAGACGGATCACTGATCGATATCCGCTTAGGTGTTGAAGCTAAAATTTGTGATAATTGGTCATTAAAACTGGCTTACAACTATTATGATGTCGATGTCACTATCGAAAAAACACGTAATGTCGGTAATATTGAGCAACGTACCTTTGATTACAACATAAACTACAGCTTTACTGGCCCAATGTTTGCGGTCTCTTACGTTTTTTAATATGATTCAAGTCACTAAAAAAGCATCTTCGGATGCTTTTTTGTTATTTGTATCACTATAATATCATGGTGCAAAACCTGCTATTATTGTTATATTTACTTCAATTGTAGATTTTTTCAAAGTCTTTCCTTAGCCCGGATCATGAGGCACTTAATGTCGAACACACTACTGCAAACCGCTGCAGCCAATTTGAAAAAAGCTGTTCCGTTAATGTTAAAATATAGAATACCCACAACGCCAACAAACTACGCGCTTTGGTATGCTTACGTGGGTGAACAAAACCCGTTACTCAATCAAGAATTAGATACAGCAGTCAAACAACATCAAACCTGTTCACCTGTGACCAGCGAATTATTATATCGTAAACATGTGGCTGACCCGGTTGAGCTTGATGTGCGAGACATGCGTAAAAATCTTGATGCGATGGTATGTGAATTATCTCAGTCACTCAAAGATACTAATTTGGACACTGAGACATTTCAAAATCAAATTGATAAAGATTTTAAGAAATTAAGCGACCTCGAAAATCAAGGTTTCTCGTTAGAGCAAGTGATTGGTATTGTAAGAAATAT
>NZ_PJAP01001079.1:0-2368 GCF_002836795.1 Shewanella sp. 11B5
AGCTGTTGATCTAAAAATGCCGCTAATGATTTATATAAATGATTACGCACTTTCTCGCCACGCATTGAATGCTTAGACCCTGGGTAATCCATCATTTGGAATAACTTACCCTCATCTTGTAACGCTTTATATACTCTAGTGCTGTTTTCAAACAGGACATTATCATCAGCCATACCGTGATACATCAATAAGCCCGATTGATAATTTTTTACATAAGGTAAAATACTGCTAGCGTCGTAACCTTTTTTATTGGTTAGTGGGTTACCCATATAACGCTCAGTATAATGAGTGTCGTACAAACGCCAATCCGTTACTGGCGCACCCGATATTGCCGCTTTAAAATAACCTGGTGCCTTAAATTGACTCATCAACGCCATATAACCACCATAACTGTGACCATAAATAGCAATGTTGTCACCATCAATAAATGGCAAGCTACGTAAGTAATCAACGCCAACTTTTTGATCGTTTACTTCAGCATCACCCATGTTTTGATAAATCACATGTTCAAATTGAGTCCCACGGTGCGCTGAACCACGATTATCTAATTGAAATACCGCATAGCCTTGCTGCAGTAAATATTGAGTAAAATAATCTGCTTCGCTCCAGCTGTTGACCACTAGCTGAGCATGCGGCCCACCATATACACGCACCACAACCGGATACTGCTTAGCGACATCAAAAGGCACTGGTTTAAACAATCTGTATTGCAATGCTTGACCATCTTCAGCGCTTAATTGACCAAACTCAGGCATTTGCCATAAACCTGCATAATCATAAAGCGGATGATTTTTATCAATGTCATTTTGCTCAACCCAAGCTAACTGCTTGCCAGAATCATTGTGCAAACTTATCTGCGGCGGTTGCTGTAAACTACTAAAGTAATCTAAATAAACGGGCTTTTTATCCGCAAATACAGCCTCATGCATACCCGATGCTTGGCTAATTCGCTCAATAGAATCCATACCTTTATTAAGATTAACCCGATACAAATGACGCTCAACAACGCTGTCTTTTCGACCGCTAAAATATACCCAACCCGTTGCTTCATCGACAAACTCAAGTGTATCAACAGCCCAATCACCTTGGGTTAATTGCTTAAGTTGTTTGCCTTGTAAGTCAAATAAATACAGATGATTAAAACCATCACGCTCAGAGCCCCAAATAAGGGCCGCTTGTTGCTTTAGGAAGTGTAAATCATTGTTTAAATTTACCCATGCTTTGCTGCGCTCTTCAATCACCGTTTTAGCTTGTGTCGGCTGAGAGATTGCAGCAATGCGTAGATCCAGCGTTTGTTGATCGCGGCTTTGCCATTGGAACGACACATGCTGGCTGTCGGGTAGCCAATCTACGCGAGGTAAATACATGTCCTTTTGTTTGCCTAAATCAATCCAGCTAATGGAGCGATCTTTTAAAGTCACGACACCCAGTGCTATCTCAACATTGGCTTTACCTGCATAAGGGTAACGCTGCTCAGTTAATTTAATCCCCTCAGCGTAAATTTCATTACGAGTCACTAACTCAACACCGGATTCATCGATACGAGTAAAGGCAATTGCAGACTCATCGGGCGCCCACCAATAGCCTGTCATACGGTCCATTTCTTCTTGGGCAACAAACTCTGCCATGGCATTTTTAATTGGCCCTTTACCATCTGTGGTGAGTGCCGTTACTTTTTGGCTATCCAATGACAATACAAATAAGTTTTGATCGCGCACAAACGACACAAAGTGACCTTTTGGAGACAAACGCGCATCGGTTGCAAAACCGTCACCGGTTGCAAGCTCAGCCACCTTATTGCTGGCAACGTCATATAAATACAACTTACCCGCAGCAGGGATTAAAATATGTTGGCTGTCTTCAGACCAGAAATACTCCATGATCCCTTGGCCGTAAATACGCTGACGCTCTCGGCGAGCTTTTTCTTCATCAGACAGTTCTCCAGCCTCTAATTGATCAGCATTAATCAGTACACTGCGCTTACCCGTAGCGATATCCATTTGCCATAAATCATACAAATGCTGATTATCGGCTCGGTTCGATAAATAGGTTACACGTTTTCCGTTAGGCGATAATGCCAACCCACGAGGGCTTGAGCCTGCTAAGGCTGGTGACGCATGAATACGTTCAATGGTCAGTGGTGTAGTGCTACCGTTGATTGCAGTCAGTGTCGCGGTAGTTGATGAGTTCATTATGCTGCCTTGAGCGGTTGCTGTTGCTGAAAAAACCGAGCTAGTAAAAAGAAGTGGCACGGCAGACGCTGCCGCTAAAGCATGATGCTTCCATGTTGTTGTCATTATTATTAATCCTTGGGGCAATTCAATCCGCCCACATTTTGCCTCAATTAACAGTAAAACCAAAACCTCAG
>NZ_PJAP01001080.1:0-2366 GCF_002836795.1 Shewanella sp. 11B5
AGCATTAATAATGCAAGCGAATACATATTTAAATTATGAAGGGATTAAAGGCGAAACCACTGCTGAAGAATTCAAAGATCTGATTACTGTGTTATCAGTCGATTGGAATATTAGCCGTGAGATCACTTCTTTCACTGGTACTGCAAAAGACCGTGAAGCTAGCTCAACTCGTTTAGGTGATGTGACCATTACTAAATTACAAGATAATTCTTCTACTGACTTGTTCAAAGAAGCGACTATCGGTAAAGGTAAAAAAGCGGTTTTCCACATCACTAAGCAAGGTGACAAAATCGAAGAAATCATGCAAATCGAATTAACAGATGCAATGATCTCTAGCTACAGTGTTTCAGTTCATGGTGACCGTCCTGTAGAGACTATCACTATCAGCTACACTGAAATGATGATGGCTGTTACGCCAACTGATGATAAAAACAACATTACTGCAGCGCTACGTTATGGCTACAGCGGTGTTAAAGGTCAACAAATGTAAGTTGTTTGTGATCTTATATCTTGGGGAACTTGTTCCCCAAGATCTTTACTCTTAAAGACTGAGGCAAGGAATGCTTAAGGCCACTCAAAAAAATAATATCATCAGTATCACAACGCCATTAGGTAAGGATACTCTGTACCTAACGCATTTTACTGCCACAGAAGCCATCTCTCAGCTTTTTTCAATCAGCGTCTCCATGTTCACTGTTGGCACCCAGATTAGTCTCGACAGTTTAGTGGGTAAAAATGTTTGTATTACTTTACGTAATGCCGAAAGTAATGGTGCAGTTCGATACTTTCATGGGGTGGTAAGTCATCTTGAGTCTGCTGGAATGCGGACCGCAGCGTCAGACGATGCACAGAATTATATAGATTATCAAGCTGTTATAGTGCCTCAAATGGCATTAATGAAAAAACGCAGTAATTGTCGGATTTTTCAAAATAAGTCAGTCATCGATATTGTTAAAGACTTATTTGGTCAACATAAAGTTGAATTTCAAAATAAAACTACCAACACATACCCTCAGTATGAATACTGTGTGCAGTATTTAGAATCAGATGTCGATTTTGTTTGTCGTTTATTACAGCAAGAGGGTATTTTCTTCTTCTTCGAGCATAGTGTTGGTGCTCATACCCTAGTACTTGCTGATGATATTAACGCCTACAAACCTTGTGCAGAAGAGAAGGTTCGTTGTTTCTCAGGTCATTTAGCCGAGTCGCACGTGTCTCATTGGCAAGGCGGCATGAGCATGGTGAGCGGCGGTTTTATTCAAAAAGGTTACGACTACGAACAACCTAAATTATACCCTTCAGGTAATCATACTAACGCAAATCTTCCTGAACAAAGTGCACTTGAGGTGTACGATTATTTAGGCGAGTCTGAGTTCAACAAGCGCGCTCAACCGTTTGCCAATAATCAACTTGAAGCCCTGCAAAAAGACATGAATAAGTGCAGTGGCCAAGGCGATTGCCGTAGTTTTATGGTGGGTAAGTTTTTTACTTTCAAAGATCATGAAAACGCGAGTTATAAAGGTAAGAGCTTTGTTCTAAGCTCGCTGAGAACGTCGGCTACTCAGCCTAACCAGTCAGGCACAAGCCAATCAATGTCTGGCTGTGTTTATCAAAATGATTTTGAATGTGTGCCTAAAAGTACTCCTTATCGCTCACAGCTTCATTTACGTAAACCATTAATTAATGGCGTACAAACAGCGGTAGTGACTGGTGAACCTGGTGATGAACAACATATTGATAAATTTGGCCGTGTAAAAGTACAGTTTCATTGGGATCGTGAAGGCGAGTTCAATAGTAAAAGTTCATGTTGGATCCGTGTCGCTCAAAGCTGGGCTGGCAACAAGTGGGGTGCATTCTTCTTCCCTCGCGTAGGCCAGGAGGTGTTAGTTGAGTTTATCAATGGTGACCCTGATCAACCGATTATCAGCGGTGCTGTTTATAACGCCGACTTAATGCCTCCTTATGCATTACCGGCTAAAAAAACTCAGTCTGGGATTAAAACCCATAGCACTAAAGACGGTGGAGCCGACAATTTTAACGAGTTACGTTTTGATGATGAAAAAGGCAAAGAGTTATTATTCCTCCAAGCAGAAAAAGATCATCTATTGAATGTAAAACATGATCAAAAAGACACCATAGGCAACGACCGTTTCACTGACATCGTTAATAACGATAACGTTAAAATTGGTAATGATCGACTAGAAGACATAGCCAATAATGACAGCTTAAAAGTCGGTAAAGTGCTTAATATTGAAGCGGGTAATGAAATTGTCATTAAAACCGGCAGCGCATCAATCAAAATGAGCAGCGACGGTTCGATATCTATCGAAGGCACCAACATTACTATTAAAGGGACAAACGTTAAG
>NZ_PJAP01001081.1:0-2361 GCF_002836795.1 Shewanella sp. 11B5
TCACAAAAATAAATTAAAAAAAGTCATTTTCTTTGTGAACTTTCCTGATATCACCCGGTCTTATTTATTGTACGAACAAGTATGTAATGATTAAAATGTAGTTTGAAGTAAGTGCAGTATGATGAGTTAGCCTTCTCCCCCGGAGTTAATTGATTACACTGCTTAGTGATTTATCCTTCTTACCTCAAACTTCAGTTAGGATTGAGTTACTGCTACACCGTTTTAATGTTCATCATCATCCCCATTGGGAAGTGTTAACACGCTAGCGCACTGTTAATGACAACCCGTAAAGAGTTATTTTGGCAGCCAATATGGCTGCCATTTTTTTTGTCTTTTTTGATGTAAAAAGGTCATAACATTTTCTTGTTAAAAATTGAGTAAATTATCTAACTGAATTTGCAATGAAGGATGATAACCAGCACGGGCTTTTGTATAGATTTCAGCCAACTCTTGTTGATAACCAGCAATTTGTAATTCAACAAACAAAGGTCTTACAAATTTACCTCTGCCAATGCGGCATAAATAATCACTTAATGCAGGTAAGACAGGATCATAATGATTACGGATGGCGACGCGATACCAATCACACGCTATTTCTGCATTAGGACTGTTTGTTAATGTAAAAGTCTCATCTAAGTCTAATAACGTAACTTGGCTTACCATTAGCGGTAATTGAGTCAGAAAATATTGCCAGTGATGAACTCGCCAATCGCTCACCAACAACTCACTTGCCAAAGCGCCTTTGACGATAGCTTCCACAGCCAAATCAACTTTATCCAAGCTGCTTGATGTAGGGCCTTTAAACCATAGTGGTAATCCTTGCCCGTACACCCACTCATTGAGTTCTGAGAGGGTTAATTTATCGTGATGCTCCACCAGCAATGTCTGTGTTGCATAATCAATGAACGTTTCGGTGGTAATCGCGCTAAACGAAAAATGCTCAACATAACCAAATAGAAAGCGATCAAATGCAGGCCGCCCTAATCGACTTTCCAGTTCATGAACAAACATCGATGCTTTATCGTAGGTAAACCGATTAAATGCCAGATTAGGATCTTGATCTTGTACATTGGCTGGTAGAGTTTGGTTTGCTAAGGGAGTAGATTCGATTTCCTCTTGCAAACGTCCATATTCGATAACCCATTCAAGTTCTGCCTGCTCTCTACCATAAATAGCTTCAACAATACGATTGGTAAAATAAGTGGTAAATCCTTCATTAAGCCATAAGTCTCGCCAAGTCGCATTACTGACTAAATTGCCTGTCCATGAATGGGCTAATTCATGAGCAACCGTTGAAACAAGACTTTTATCCCCAGCAATTAGGGTGGGAGTCATAAATGCCAGCATAGGGTTTTCCATGCCACCAAAAGGAAAACTCGGTGGCAATACAATCATGTCATAACGGCCCCAAGCATAGGGTCCTAGTATGGACTCTGCCATTAAGATCATTGATTCGGTATCTTCAAATTCTTTAGCTGCAGCTGCAAGCATATCGGGTTCAGTATAAATACCACTTCGAGGTCCAGTGGCTTGAAAGCTTAACTCTCCAACAGCAATGGCTAATAAGTGTGTTGGGATAGGTTTGTTCATGCAAAACTCAAACACACCATTATCTGGCAGTTCTGGTGTATTTTCAGCACTCATTACCGCGCGTAAACCTTGCGGAGCGGTGACGGTCGCATTAAACGTTATGCGTGCTTTTGGGGTATCTTGTAAGGGTATCCAGCTGCGAGCATTAATGGGTTGCGATTGGCTAAACAGATAAGGTAATTTTTTTCCTAGCGTTTGTTCTGGTGTAAGCCATTGCAGCCCCTGTGCTGTTGGTGAGGTACGATAATGGATGACCACCTCAGTTAAGTGGTCCCCCACATCAATAACCAGCTTTTGACCCAATATGGCATTCACATCAGTCACATAATGCGACAACACATTAGCATCGCTGTCAGTGACATCTTCTATGATCAAGTCTCGGCAATCTAGCACTAATGAAAGTGCAGCCATTTTTCGGGTAAACTGTAACCGGGCAACGCCATTAAGTTGCTGTAAGTCAAAATTAACCACAATATTAAGTTCAAGATGATGCACGCATAAAGCATCAGTATTGGCACTTGAATGGTAATCGTGTTGTACGTCCCATTTTGAAGTCACAAAAAATCCTTACCGAGAGAATAAAACATGAAATTTAGCAAAGATAATAGCATTTGCATCTAAAAAGATGCTGTAAAAAGTCGCTTTAAAACCTCATCACTCAGAGTTGTCACGCTTATCAATTCAAAGCATATAGATTCATTAAGCAACAAAGTGGGCTCTGCGCAATGCCAATCTTCGCTTTATACTGCTTTAAACTTAATGGGTCCTATC
>NZ_PJAP01001082.1:0-2356 GCF_002836795.1 Shewanella sp. 11B5
TCAGCATCTTAGAATACTAGCTTCAGGAGTTTTATATTATGTTAAGTTTTGATGAAAGAGTTATTCCCTTAGATGCATGGATCACAAGCCTTGTTGACTGGTTGGTAGAAGGGTATCGATGGTTTTTTCAGATGATAAAATGGCCCGTAGACTTCATTTTATCAAGTGTGTCAGATGGACTTCTGGCAACTCCACCTCTACTTGTTATCGCACTGTTTGGCGTCATTGCTTGGCGGGTGTCAGGTTTCAAACTTGCTGGTTTTACGCTTGCATCGTTGATTCTCATTGGTCTGCTTGGTTTCTGGTCTGAAACCATGATAACCCTCGCCATGGTATTTTCATCTGTTGTGTTCTGTACTGTTGTTGGAGTGCCATTTGGTATATGGGCTGGACGCAGTGATCGTGTTAATAACATTCTCCGACCCATTTTGGATGCGATGCAGACAACGCCAGCCTTTGTCTATTTGGTACCTATTGTGATGCTTTTTTCAATTGGCAACACAGCAGGTGTTCTTGCAACCATCATTTTTGCCCTGCCACCGTTGGTTAGATTAACCAGTCTCGGTATCAGGCAGGTACACCCAGAGTTAGTCGAGGCTGCGCTCGCCTTTGGGGCAACAAGCTCGCAGGTTTTACTTAAAGTTCAGATACCACTTGCTCTTCCGACCATCATGGCTGGCCTTAATCAGACCATCATGATGTCGCTCTCCATGGTGGTTATCGCCGCAATGATTGGCGCAGGAGGCCTCGGGGCACCTGTCGTTCTGGGCTTAAATACACTTGATATTGGTTTGGCCACGGTTGGCGGTCTTGCGATTGTTTTATTAGCAATCATTTTAGATAGAATCACCCAATCAATGGCAACCCCAAAAAATAAGGACGTAAAATGATACTTAAAAAAGTAATACTGGGCGCAGCTTTAGCTGCAATCACAATGACGGGGTCAGTAGCTCTTGCTGATACTCTCAAGCCAGGAGAAGGCATAACCGTTAAACCAGCTCGAGCAACATGGGACACTGGTTTTTTTCAGGAAGCGCTTGTACGACGAGGTCTTGAGACTTTGGGGTATGATGTTGAAAAGCCCAAAACTCTGGTCAATCCCATTTTTTACAAAACTGTCACTCTCGGTGATATTGATTATTGGACCAATGGTTGGTTTCCAATGCATAACGATCAACTACCGAAAAACTTCGATAAAAAAGCTGAAAAGATTGGTTATGTAATGAAAGCCGGTGGTCTGAGTGGCTATTTAGTGTCTAAAAAAGAGGCAGATAAATATAATATTACCTCCCTTGAAGATTTTAAACGCCCTGAGGTGAAGAAAGCCTTTGATACCAATGGTGATGGCAAGGCCGATCTGACTGCCTGCCCCCCAGGCTGGGGATGTGAAAAAATAATCACTCATCATATGGACGTATATGGTCTCAAAGATGCTATTAATCCTGTGAAAGCGGCATATGCAGCAGGAATGGCATCGGCGATGGCGGGTTATAAAAATGGTGGACCAATCTTCTTCTATACTTGGGCACCAAATTGGACCATTTTTAAACTGAAGCCAGGCAAGGACGTTGTGTGGATCAACGTGCCTGAAATCAATCCGACCAAAGCGCAAAGTTCTGCTGTTGAACGAATGACGATAAAGGGACTTGAAGGCGCAGTTTCTGACCCGGTAAAACTTGGTTTTGTTGCTTCTGACATCCAGGTCGTCGCCAACAAAAAATTCACCAAGCAAAATCCGGCAGCTAGGAAATTTTTTGAAGTATTTACCCTGCAGCTTGCCGACGTCAACGAACAGAATACTCGGATGAACGATGGCGAAAAGAGTGAACAGGACATTCAACGCCACGTAGATGCGTGGATTGCCAAAAACCAAGATCAATGGAACGGTTGGCTGACTGAAGCACGTAATGCTGCTAAATAGTCTCAACCTGCAATAGCTTATTGGTAACCCGGAGCACACATACAGTGCTTACGGGTTATTTTTTATTCAAACCCCCAAGTGTTTAGTAAAACGTATGTCAGCGTTTTAAAAAAAGAGGGCAAAGCTGATAATGATATAGCCCTTTATGAGGCAATGATGCTTTTTAACAGAACAAGCCTAAGTTCTTATCATACTTTTTAAAAATGCTTTCAAATTCAACATATTATTTAAAATATAACCTAAAAAATGAATGTGCTTATTTATGCCCAAAGGTACAGGTCTATTATTGGTAATTATTTAAAGATAATGACCCAATCTATGGCAACAAAAAAATAAGGAACGAAAATGAAAATTAAGAAAGTAATAATGGGTGTCGCTTTAGCTGCAATGACCATGACAGGGTCAGCAGCTCTTGCCGATAATCACCAGCCAGGT
>NZ_PJAP01001083.1:0-2353 GCF_002836795.1 Shewanella sp. 11B5
TGAAATTGAAGATGCTGATAAGTATGAAGACAAATTTATCGGCAGTGATGCGATTACGGTTGGCATGTTATATCGCCCAGCCCGTATTACATTAGACGGTGCGGCAAAAGTGATTGCGACGCCAGAACAACATGCAGCAGAAGGTGCTCAAACCCGCGAGAAAGATGGCGTTGTTGAGCAAAACCCAAGTTATGACAAGTTCCAACGTCATAGTTTGGTGCAAACCTTTAGCATTAATGATGAAAAACTGACGATTGTGGTTAACCACTTAAAATCGAAAGGTTCAGGTTGTATTGAAGATTGGGCTGACTTTAACGAAAACGGTGAGCCAGCGGATTTACAAGGAAAGTGTAACTCTTTCCGTGTATCGGCAGCTAAAGTACTCGGTGAGTCACTAAAAGATGTTGAAGGTGATGTACTGGTTATTGGTGATTTAAATGCCTATGGCAAAGAAGATCCGGTTGCAGTATTAACTGATTATGATGCCTCAACCACTGACCATGTTATCCGCACCGCATCGTGGACTACCTTAAACGGTAAAGTGTACGAGCGTGAAGGCAGCGTGATTGATAAAGGTTATGGTTTAATTAACTTAAACACTCAAGCACATGGTGCAGATACTTACTCATATAGCTATAACGGCGAATTAGGTAATTTAGACCATGCGTTAGCCAATGAAAGTTTAGCGGCTAAATTAGTGGGTATTGACGACTGGCACATTAACTCAGTTGAATCTAACCTGTTTGAATATGGTAGCAAGTACACCGGAGAGCTGGTTAAAACTGAAAGTCCATTCTCAGCTTCAGACCACGATCCAGTGATTATTGCATTAAGCTATCCAGCGCCAGTAACGCCAGTAACACCAACACCAGAGCCTGTTCAAGACAGTGATGGTGGTAGCTTAGGCTACTTTGCGTTGATGTTATTAGGTGCGCTAGGCTTACGCCGTCGCAGTTAATTTTTATTGACTGTTTAAGCACTAATAAAAAAGGATGACCATTGGGTCATCCTTTTTTTATGTAAGTGACGCAGGCCATTAGCGGGTTACATCATTTACTCTTCAATTGATGCTGTTTAAACTTACATTTTCCAGGTTAGGGTCGCGCTATAATTGGCAGGTGCACCGTAATACCCTTGAGCCCAATATAAACTATTGATGTATTTCTCATCGCCAACGTTATTGGCATTAACCGCTAAACCTAAGTTTTCGGTGATTTGATATTTAGCCATGAGGTCGATAACCGTGTAAGCGTCTTGCTTAGTGACAATGTCAGCACCTGCATTATCAAACCCTACGGCAACGACACCTTGGTTGCGAGAGATGTCGTCTTGCCAACGCATGTTCATGCCAACAGAGAATCCTTCAATGGCTTCAAAGTCATAAGTGGCCGCTAGTTTGAATAACTTGCTTGGTGTGTAAGCTGCAACGATATCATCACCTTCGATATCAAAATCGGTATAACCAATACTGACATTAAGACCTGAATAAATTTCACCAGCAATATCGATTTCATACCCTGTGCTGCTGATACCGTCGGAACCATAATACTTCTGTAAGTCTATTGGTAACCCTTCAGTGGCAGGGTCAAGTACTGCTATATTGGTTTGAACCACATCAAAGTACGCTAGGCTGGCAATTAAACGTCCATTAAACAATTCACTTTTTAAACCAATTTCGCGGCTTTCACCGGTAATGGGATCAAGGAATCGATTGTCAATGTCCACTTCATCTTGCTGTACAAAGGTTTCGGTGTAGCTTGCATAAGCCACTAACTCTGGCATAAAGCGATAAACGGCGCCTAAATAAGGGATAAACTTTTGGTAGTCAGCTTCTTGGTCTACTTCATAAGACACACCTTCTGCCTGCCAGTCGTTGTAGCGACCACCAACGATAACGTGCAAATCATCAACGATGTTAAATCGTCCGGTGAAATAGGCGGCTTGCTGTTCACGCGAGACATCACTGCCACGTAAGCTATCTTTGAAGGTCGGCTTTGGTGTATTGCCATCCCAGGTGTTGAGATCTGGCATCTTGGGGAAGCCATTGCCGGTGGTGTAATCGTAAAGTGAGCTGTCGGTGTAGCTCATTTTAGAGTAATTTACCCCCGCTACAATCTGATGATCTCGGCCAAACAAGCTGAAGTTACCATCAACATACATATCGATTAGGTCATGCTTATCATCTAAATCATATTCGCTACCATAACCGGTTAAGCCTAATTCGGTATCCTTGTCTGGCGTACCGAAAACATAAAATAGCTCAGTATCTTCATCGGTTGTTTTATGTGAATAAGTCGCCCGTAAACGCCAATCATCATTAAAATGATGGCTAAGCTCTAACACAGTATTATTT
>NZ_PJAP01001084.1:0-2349 GCF_002836795.1 Shewanella sp. 11B5
TAGGAAGCTTTATGTGACCTTAAAACCTTTGTTTTAATGATGTTAAGCTAGTTTCGTGCTCGACTGTCAATAAATAATTACTCACAGCATCAATGCACTTTTTGGTGATGTGATCATCTTATATGGTGAATAAATGTAGCGGTGTTGATGCCTTATATAAGCAAAATGGCGTTTATTACAGACATAAAATGTAATGAGAGAAATTTTAATTTGCGTCACATCGCCTTGTAGGGGAAAATATGGCTTCACAATTGCCCGTTAGACCTTACAAACAAGCAGGAGAGAGCATGTCATCTCGTAAAGTACTCGCTAACGCTATTCGCGCCCTAAGTATGGATGCGGTTCAAAAAGCCAATTCTGGTCATCCAGGTGCCCCAATGGGGATGGCTGATATCGCCGAAGTGCTATGGAATGATTTTCTAAAGCACAATCCAACTAATCCTAACTGGGTCGATCGCGATCGTTTTGTTCTGTCAAACGGTCATGGCTCTATGCTTATCTACTCTTTACTGCATTTATCTGGTTATGAATTGCCTATCGAAGAGCTAAAGCAATTCCGTCAGTTGCATTCTAAAACACCTGGTCATCCTGAATATGGTTATACCCCTGGTGTTGAAACCACAACGGGTCCTTTAGGTGCTGGTATCAGTAACGCAGTTGGTATGGCGATTGCTGAAAAAACCTTAGCGGCTCAGTTTAACCGTCCTGGACACGACATTGTGGATCACTTCACATACTGTTTCTTAGGCGATGGTTGTTTAATGGAAGGGATTTCTCACGAAGTCAGTTCATTAGCTGGAACATTAGGCCTTGGTAAGTTAGTGGCATTTTGGGATGACAACGGTATTTCTATCGATGGTCATGTTGAAGGTTGGTTCACTGACGATACTCCTAAGCGTTTTGAAGCCTATGGCTGGCATGTTGTTGCTGATGTAGATGGTCATAATCCAGATGCTATCCGTGCAGCAATTGAAGAAGCTAAATCTGTAACAGATAAGCCATCAATGATTTGCTGTAAAACCATTATTGGTTTTGGTTCGCCTAACAAATCGGGTAGCCATGATTGTCATGGTGCACCATTAGGTGATGCTGAAATTGCAGCAGCTCGTGAGTTCTTAAACTGGCCACACGCTCCTTTTGAAATCCCATCTGATGTGTATGCTGGTTGGGATGCAAAACATAAAGGTGTTGCTAACGAGTCATTATGGAATGACAAGTTTGCGGCTTACCAAGCAGCGTTCCCAGAACTTGCTGCAGAATATGAACGTCGCGTATTAAAAGGTGATTTACCAGCTGATTTTGAAGCTAAAGCACAAGCCTTTATTCAAGAAAGCCAAGATAAAGCCGAAGGTATTGCGAGCCGTAAAGCGTCTCAAAATGCCATTGGTTTCTTTGGTGCTATGTTGCCTGAATTACTTGGTGGTAGCGCAGACTTAGCCGGCTCTAACTTAACGCTTTGGTCTGGTTCAAAAGGTATTCAAGACGATCCTGCCGGTAACTACATCTATTACGGTGTTCGTGAATTCGGTATGAGCGGTATTATGAACGGCGCGTCGTTACATGGTGGTTTTATTAACTATGGCGCAACCTTCATGATGTTCATGGAGTACGCACGTAACGCGGTACGTATGTCAGCATTAATGGGCATTCAAAACATTTTCGTTTATACCCATGACTCTATTGGTCAAGGCGAAGATGGCCCTACTCATCAGCCGGTTGAGCAATTAGCTAACTTACGTTTAACGCCTAATATGGCAGTATGGCGTCCATGTGATGCTGCGGAAACTGCTGTATCTTGGAAAGCGGCCATTGAACGTCGTGATGCACCTACATCATTAATCTTTAGTCGTCAGGGTCTTAAAGCCCAAGCGCGTACAGCTGAGCAATTAGCTAACGTAGCTAAAGGTGGTTATGTACTGTCTGATTGCCAAGGCACTGCTGATGTGATTTTGATTGCAACAGGTTCAGAAGTGCAATTAGCTATGGATTCTGCAGTAGAGCTAACCAAACTAGGTCAAAAAGTACGGGTAGTGTCTATGCCTTCTACTACCGAGTTTGATAAGCAAGATGCAGCATATAAAGAATCTGTACTACCAAAAGGAGTCACTAAACGTGTTGCTGTTGAAGCGGCACACGCTGACTTCTGGTACAAATATATTGGTTTTGATGGTGCTGTAGTGGGTATGACCACCTTTGGTGAGTCTGCTCCTGGTGGTGATTTACTTAAACATTTCGGCTTCACTGTTGATAATGTAGTAAAAACTGTCCAATCTTTAGGATAATCAACTGAGATTAAACACTTATCTATTAGGTGTTTAATCTGTATAATAACGGCCTGCAATACTATTG
>NZ_PJAP01001085.1:0-2349 GCF_002836795.1 Shewanella sp. 11B5
CTAATAAGGCTTGTAACAAAAAGGCTTCAATTTGTTTAATACAACAAGGTATACAATTTACGGCGATATTGCTTGGCTAACGCATTGCCCTGACCTATCGCGGTTAAGATTTCCATGAAGACTTGTTTGATTTTCCCATCAGCAGCGTTCATATCTTTTTGTAAAATAACAAACAATAATTCAAGGGCTTCTTCATTACGTTGAGCTGCATTTAATGCTTTGGCCAAGATGATAACAGCGTCTACATTATCTGGCTGCTCTGCGAGATTTTGTTGCAGTTGACGAATTTCTGGAGTATCAGCCGCATCTTCCGCTAACGCTAATTTAGCCACTAAATTATGATAGTAACTGTCTTGATCCGCTAAACCTATACGGGCAAGTAACCCTTTTGCTTCCGCCAGTAAACCTTGCTGTAATGCTACATCTGTCATCACCAGTGCGACTTCAGGTGCTTGTTGTGCATCGATATAAATTGTTTTTAACTGTTCAGCAATGCGAGTTAAGTCTTCTGACGATAACTCGCCTTGGGCTAATAATTGCTTAACGTCATCAAACTCTTGTATCCACATCGGTGGTAAGTGTTTGTCGAGCAAATCACTAATCTGTTCCTGGCTTTGCGCCCCAGCAAAACCATCAATGGGTCTGCCTTTATCTAAAATTAATGTGGTCGGTACATTCTGAATTTGGAAGTAGTTAGCAATTTCTAACTCGGTTTCACAATCCACTTTAGCGAGAATAAATCGCCCACCTTGGCTATTGGCAAGATGTTCCAGCGTCTGCAACATTTGTACACTTTCGGGCTGCTGTTGCGCCCAAAATGCTAATACCACCATTTTTTGCATTGAGGTATCAACAACTTGTTGAATATTGTCTTTAGTAAGATTAATGAGGTAGTCCATATTGCCTCCGCAGAATGACAAAAACAAAAGCGGACTTATTGTCCGCTTTTACTGCTTAAATCGAGTTTACTTTACACTCGCCAATAACATCTGATTGGTGAGTTTAATAAACGCTGAAGGGTCTGCCAAACTGCCTTTCTCGGATAGCAAGGCCTGTTGTAATAACAAGTTAGCCCAATCAGCAAACAATTGCTCGTCAGTTTCGTTATTCAAATGCTCAACCAAAGGATGCGTTGGGTTAATCTCAAATGTTGGCTTAGACTCTGGCACAGGCTGACCAGCAGCTTGCATCAGTTTAATCATCTGCGTCGACATTTCACCTTCACCCGCGACCACACACGCTGGCGTGTCAGTTAGACGTGAAGTAACACGAACCTCAGAAACGCTGTCTGCTAACGCAGCTTTAACACGCTCAATTAAACCTTTAGACTCTTCAGCAACTTTGTCATGAGCTTCTTTATCAGCAGCATCTTCAAGTTCACCTAACTCTAAATCACCACGTGTCACTGAATGTAGCTTCTTGTCTTTGAACTCAGTTAAGTGATTAACCAACCACTCATCGATACGCTCAGACAATAACAATACTTCGATGCCTTTTTTACGCAGTAACTCAAGATGAGGACTATTAGCAGCAGCTTCATGACTGTCAGCAACGATATAATAAATCTTGTCTTGACCCGCTTTCATGCGCTCAATATAGGCCTCTAATGACACTGTTGTTGCGGCAGCGTTGTCATGAGTAGAAGCAAAACGCAATAAGCCTGCAATGCGTTCTTTGTTAGCAAAGTCTTCTGCAGGGCCTTCTTTTAATACTTGACCAAATTCAGCCCAGAAAGATTGATACTGTTCTGGCTCATCTTTAGCCAGCTTTTCCAGCATACCTAATACACGCTTGGTGATGCCCACGCGCATTGCTGTTGTTACTTGGTTATCTTGTAAGATTTCGCGAGATACGTTTAATGGCAAATCATTTGAATCGATTAATCCACGTACAAAGCGCAAGTATGTTGGTAAAAACTGTTCCGCTTCATCCATAATAAATACACGTTGAACAAACAGTTTCAAGCCATGCTTATGGTCGCGGTTCCACATATCCCAAGGTGCTTTGGCTGGGATGTACAGTAAACTGGTGTATTCTTGTTTACCTTCAACACGATTGTGAGACCATTTTAAAGCGTCGCTGTAATCGTGAGAAATGTGCTTGTAAAACTCTTGGTATTCTTCTTCAGTGATGTCTGACTTATTACGAGTCCAAAGCGCTGTCGCTTTGTTCATCACTTTCCACTCACCTTCCGTTGCCGCGACTTTCTCGCCATCAGGGCCGTCTGACTCAGGTGTACCTTCATTCCACATTTGTACTGGAACAGAGATATGATCAGAATACTTAGTGATAATTGAGCGTAAACGGTAATCGTCAGCAAATTCAGTTTCTTCGTCACGTAAATGCAGC